>CALRLV020000094.1:0-9429 GCA_943368895.1 Ferrovibrio terrae | reverse complement strand
GAGGCGCGGAAGCGTGCTAACGCCGTGTCAGCCGACGCCTTATCCTTAAACGAGCCCAATTGTGCGGCAAAACCAGCGCCAGCCGATGCAGCAGGCACGGACGTAGCTTTTGGCGCGGCGGGAGTAGCCGCTTTGGTTGGTGCCGGTGTTGGGGTCTTGGTCACGACTGGCGCAGGCTTAGGTGCTGGGGCTGCGGGCTTTACAGCTGGCGTGGTTGCGGCTGGTTTGGTTGGAGAAGCCGCTGCAACTTGTGTTGGCGGTGGCGTCTTAACTGGGGCGGGCACAGGGGCTGGCGCGACGGCCGCTGGGGCAGCGCTGCCATCCGTCAACATCGGTGCCTCTGCAGGACTTGCAGGCTGAACATCTAATGCCGGGGCAGAGCCACCACTTGCAGCATCGAAGACGCCCTTATCCAAGTCAGACCCCACAACCGGTGCGGTCGCAACAGGATCACCAGGTGCCTTAAAAGACCCAGTATCCGCCGCAACTTGGGGTGTTTCACCTGGTTCGCGGCTTGACGAATAGACCTGCCAAAACACAACACCGATCAGGGCCAACACAGCCACGATACCAACAATGATCAGTGGGCCGCGACTGCGATCTTCTTCTTCTTCGCGCGCGTCAAAGGTCAAGAACCCATCGTCTTCATCTTCAGTGTCGTAATCGTCAAAGGAATCACGATCCCGGTTGGCCATGCGAATCTACTCCAGACATAAAAGAAAGTTTCTTGTAACTCCCAATTAAGTCGGCGCCAGCCCCTTGTTACAAGGTGCGATCCAGATTGAAGAGCCTGCGATGTTCGTCAATGGCAAAATCATCTGTCATTCCAGCGATATAGTCACAAATCAGCCTTGCTGCCTTCGTGGAATCTTTGCTGTGGAGATGCAACCAAACAGGCGGCAAAGTATCGGGTTCGGCCAGAAAAACGTCGAATAACTCGCGAACGATTCGCCTTGCTTGGCTGCGCGAGCGATTCATCCGCCAGTGACGATACATTTTCGCATAGAGGAATTCGCGCAGCGTAGCGGCTTTGGCGATCATCTCATCCGAGAATCCCACTAAGGCCTGCGGCAAGGCGCGGACGTCATCGACCGACTTGGGATGATAGAGCGCTATGCGCCTTTGGCTTTCCACGACAAGATCATTCACCCAAATCCCAATCAGACGCCGAATGACTTCGCCCCGCATGCGGCCAAGATCAAGATTGGGATAATCTCGGGCCGCAGCGTCATAGACTTCTCTGACCAAGGGCACACTATCGCAGAGTTCAGTGTCGGTAAAAATCCCACCGCTGAGGGCATCATCAATGTCGTGGTTATTATAGGCAATGTCATCGGCAACCGCCGCGACTTGCGCTTCGGCAGACGCAAAAGTCGTCAGACCCATGTCGAATTCGGCATTGAGATCCCGCCAAACCGGGGCCAACGTGTCCAGTGTCGCGCCGTTTGCCAGCATGGGGCCATTGTGTTTGACGGTACCTTCCAAGGTCTCCCACGTCAGGTTGAGGCCATCAAACCCTGGATAGCGCCGCTCAAGCCGGGTGAGCACGCGCAAAGTCTGCGCATTGTGATCAAAGCCACCCCAAGGCTTCATGCAATCATCCAAAGCATGCTCGCCCGTGTGGCCAAAGGGCGGATGGCCCAAATCATGTGCCAAGGCGCAGGCTTCTGCTAGGTCTTCGTTTAAGCCAAGTCGGCGTGATACAGAGCGTGCGATCTGTGCTACTTCTAGTGAATGGGTCAGGCGTGTGCGAAAGTGATCGCCTTCATGGGCGACAAACACTTGTGTCTTGCCCTTCAAGCGACGGAAGGCTGTTGAATGGATGATCCGGTCGCGGTCGCGCTCAAAAGGAGAGCGCGTCTGACTTTCCGCTTCTGGCCATCGTCTGCCATGCGACTGGGCAGGATCAGCGGCAAAAGGCGCTGGGCTAGATTGGACAGGCATCAGGGTCTTCCTCAAAACAAGTTTCTCCCCCATATAGGGATAAAGTTGACGGAAAAGAAAACAGCTTGGTGTTCAAGCTGCCTTTTTGCGCCCTTAAACGAAGATAGGCTTACGCTCATGCAGTCAGGTTTTTCTGTTTCAGACGCCGCAGCGGCGAAAATTGGACACCTTATTGCCACTGAACCCGGCGCGGCATTGTTCCGCGTAGCCGTCAATGGCGGGGGCTGTTCGGGCTTTCAGTATGAGTTTGGCTTTGCCGAAAGCGCTGGCGAGGATGATATCGTCATCGAAAAGGGGGCCGCAAAAGTCGCGGTCGACCAAGTCTCTCTGCCCTTTCTGGAAGGCGCCGAAATTGACTGGGTTGATGATTTGATCGGATCGTCCTTCAAAATCCGCAATCCCAATGCGAAATCATCCTGCGGCTGTGGCGTTAGCTTCTCGATCTAAAGAAGTTGAATAAGATCGGCTTGCTCAAACGCGGCGTTTGGCCTTAGTCTCAGAAAAAACATCAGCTCAGGGAAAATGCCATGAATGTCGAAACCGCTGTTAAGCAACGAAAATCCGTGCGCGCCTTCAAGCCAGACCCTGTGCCTTTAGAAGAAGTTCGCGCCCTCTTGGACATTGCCCGAGCGGCACCTTCTGGCGGCAATCTTCAACCTTGGAAGATGATTGTCCTTGCCGGGGAAGAGCGCGACGCGGTTGTGACCCTCGCGCAAAAGGCACTCAACGAGAATCCACGCGGTGAAGCTGGCGAATTCCCGATTTATCCGGCCGAAGTCAAAGAACCCCATCGTTCCCGCCGCTATAAGGTCGGGGAAGACATGTACCAAATCCTCGGCATTCCACGCGAGGACAAATTGGGGCGGCTAGGCCAAATGTCGCGCAATTATCAGTTTTTTGGTGCGCCAGTAGCCATCTTTTTTGTGATCGACCGTTCCATGGGCCACGGCCAATGGGCCCATATGGGCATGTTGATGCAGACCATTTGCTTAGTCGCGGAAGAGCGGGGCCTTGCCACCTGTATGCAAGAAGCTTGGGGCATGGTGCGCCAAAGCTTGGCCGCCCACTTTGGCTTGCCTGACAATGAAGTGATCTATTGTGGCTTGGCACTCGGCTATGAAGATAAGAGTGCGCCGATCAATCAATTGCGGACCGAGCGCGCCCCTCTCGATGAAATTGCCCAATTCAAAGGCTTTTAAATCCAGAATTTAGTTGCTGCTAAAAACGGCCCCGCCCTTATCGGTGGTGTTTTTCAATTGGTCTTGGAAGCCACGGGAAATGCGACGCCATTCGTCAGCCGTCCGGCACGTGCGCGTGGACTTAAGGCGTGTTCCTAGGATCGCTTCCTGCTTACAGACCATACGTGCACCGCGCCGCTTTGGTTTGGCGGCAGGTAATTGTGCTTCGGTGGTATCGGGTGTGGAAGCAGCAATACCGGTTGGTTGGCTGGTTGCGGAAGGTGGTGTCTGCGCTGGCACTTGGGCCAGAGCTGCCCCAGCACATGCGAGGCCACCAACAATAGCGATCAAACCAGGAACCAAAAAAGACGGCGCGCGAAGAGCAGAATTGGAGCGTGTCATGCAGGAACCTCTAATCGGGACTATTAAACTGGTCGAAATCACGTAAACCTTAGTTTGGATTTTCGACATTCAGGATGAGACTAATGCGCATCGCGACTTTTAATGTCAACTCTGTCAACGCGCGGCTGGCAAACCTATTGGAATGGCTGGCTGAGGCCAGTCCAGATATTGTTTGTATTCAGGAAATTAAGTGCGAAGAGCCGAAATTTCCGCGCGAGGCGATTGAGGACGCAGGTTACAATTGCTTCATTTCTGGCCAAAAGAGCTATAATGGCGTCGCCATTCTGACCCGATTGCCCGCAGAAGTGGCACAAAACCGTCTGCCGGGCGAAGAAGAAGATCTTCAGGCGCGCTATCTAGAAGTCGAAGTCGCGACCCCGACGGGGGCCGTGCGGGTCGCTAATCTCTATTGCCCGAATGGTAATCCGCTCGGCACCGAGAAGTTTGACTATAAGCTGCGCTGGATGGACAGGCTACAAACCCATGTCAAAGGCTTATTAGAACTAGAGGAGCCGTTGGTTCTGGCAGGTGATTGGAACATCATCCCACGGCCCGGAGATTGCTATGATCCGGCTGCTTGGATGGGCGATGCCCTATTTCAGCCCGAAAGCCGCGCTGCTTGGCGGCGGCTATTAAATCTAGGCCTGACCGACGCCTTCATGGCAGTAAATGGGGCCGAACATGCTTATACATTCTGGGACTATCAAGCCGGGGCTTGGCCGAAGGATCACGGGATCCGCATCGATCATTTTGCCATCAGTCCGCAAGCAGCAGACCGGCTGAAAGAAGTCAAAATCTGGCGCACGGCCAGGGCACGCGAAAAGGCGTCAGACCATGTACCCGTGACAGCAGACTTCGATTTCTAAAGATGCCGTGATTTAAATATCTGATTTTGGCGGGGGCAAGTCGCCTCGGCTTTGGTGCCAAGCATAAGCCCCGATGCATAAGAAGCCGAGATTGAGAACCCCAGTCACCATGCCATAGAGCAGAACATAAAACGCCCAGCCCACTGTAATGAACTCTTGCGCATTTGCAGGTAGGCCAGAACCAATCTTGGTTCCCAGCGCCAAAGCGCCGATAGTGGCAAGGCCTTGGACGATGGTACCTATGATAATCACAATCACCAGCCACAATAAATAAGCGCCAAAATAGCGCCAGAACTTGCCATTTGTCTGCTCAAAGGATTCTCTAAGACCTAATTTGCCCGTCACGACGCCCATCACACCAAATTGGCTTAGCCGCAAACCAAACCAGATCATCGCGCCAATGGAAGCGAAAATCGCAAGGCTTCCCAACGCCATATGGATCGTGGCGATCAGGCTGGTGATAAGCCCAATCACAAAAGCCGCGAAAGAAATCACGACAACAAAAGCTAAAGTTGCCAGGAGGAAGCGTCCTTCAATGGGTCCGGCCTGAAGCCCCCAGAAGCCTTCCTCGCGATCATGCAAGGTTTTGCGCAAAGCCATCCCGGTCAAGAAAGCACTCAAAATGGCACTGATCAGAAACGAAAAGAACAGCGATGGCATCGCGGGACCAAGAATGGCCTGTAGTTGCTCCATCGTAGGCCTTTGTTCCGACTGCGCGAGCACAGCATAGCGTTGGAGCGCATCGCCTGCCCCCGTACTCGCCATCACAAACATGTAGATCGCCATCACCCCAGCCGACAGCATGGCATAACGCATCACAAATTGTGGCTGTCGCTTCGTCAATTCGAATACCGAAAAGGCCGCTTCGGAAGGGGAAAAAGTCTTAGACATTGATATTCCTCAAATGGGGTCCTCACGCTAGACGAGCCTTAGGGTACCTCAGCCAACGCGCTTTCCCCTTCGGCTATATCCTGTTGGGGTGCAAGAGGGGGAATCAAACAAGTTTGATCGACAATCTACATCTTAGATCCGATAGGAAAGACAGTATCGGACTGTGGCGACTGAGCCCGCCCCCTCCCCTCAAGGCCATGGCTGCGCTATTTGACGACCTATGACTCAGGTAAAACCCATTCACATCATTGGCGGCGGCCTTGCTGGTAGCGAAGCGGCTTGGCAGATTAGCCGTGCGGGCGTGCCCGTTGTCCTCCATGAGATGCGCCCAATCCGTAAGACCGATGCCCATCACACGGATGGTCTTGCAGAGCTTGTTTGCTCCAATTCATTCCGTTCTGATGATTGGGAATTCAATGCAGTTGGCCTGATCCACGCGGAAATGCGTCGGGCTGGCTCGCTCATCATGGCCTGTGCCGATGCCCACAAAGTCCCCGCAGGCTCTGCCTTGGCAGTCGATCGCGACGGGTTCTCGGCAGCGGTGACACAAGCCCTGACCCAAGAACCACTCATCACACTTGTGCGCGAAGAGGTAACCGAGCTGCCGCCAGAATCCTGGGGCAGCACCATCATTGCGACCGGACCTTTGACATCTGATCTGCTGGCTCAGGCGGTGCTATCGGTGACGGGCGAGGATGAACTGGCCTTCTTTGATGCGATCGCGCCCATCGTCCACCGCGAAAGCATCAATTTCGACATTGCTTGGTTCCAAAGTCGCTGGGACAAAGTGGGACCAGAGGGTGACGGGGCCGATTACATCAACTGCCCGATGAATAAAGAAGAATATGAAGCCTTCATCGATGCGTTGTTGGCAGGCGAAAAGACCAGCTTCAAAGAATGGGAAAATACGCCCTATTTCGAAGGCTGTTTGCCAATCGAAGTAATGGCCGAGCGTGGCCGCGAGACATTGCGCTTTGGTCCAATGAAACCTGTTGGCCTCGTTGATCCCCGCACCGGCAAAAGACCTTGGGCCGTCGTGCAATTGCGCCAAGACAATGCCTTGGGCACGTTGTTCAACATGGTTGGCTTTCAAACCAAGCTGAAGCATGGCGCTCAATCCGACGTCATCCGCATGATCCCCGGCCTTGAGCAAGCCCAATTTGCCCGCCTAGGCGGCATTCATCGCAATACCTTCCTCAATTCCCCCAAATTACTGGATGCAAGCCTGCGCCTGAAGTCGCGGCCAGATATTCGCTTCGCGGGCCAGATTACGGGCTGTGAAGGCTATGTCGAAAGTGCCGCGATTGGTTTGTTGGCTGGCCGGTTTGCGCGTGCTGAGCGTTTAGGTGACACACCGCGCATTCCCCCCAGCACGACCGCGCTTGGCGCGCTCTTGAACCATGTGACTGGCGGGCATGTTGATGGCGGCAAAGGCAGTTTCCAACCAATGAATGTCAATTTCGGTCTTTTCCCTGAATTGAGCGAAGATGCTGGCGGAAAGGGCAAAGAGCGCGGCCGCCTTCGCAAAAAGGCTTTGGCCGTTCGCGCTTTGGCAGATCTCGATTCCTGGCTTGAGCCCACTGAGAAAGTGGAAGCTGCTTGACCATCCTCGTCTGGATCGCCCGCCTAGCCCTTGGGCTGGTCGGATTGGCAACCTTGAGCCTGTGCGGCCTTGCCTTGGCTGCACCTTATCACTGGATCTTGGCGTTGTTCGGCGCTTGGGACCGATTGATCATGGTTTTTGGACTGGTCGGACTTGCCGCCTTTTGGCTCGGCAAGTGGCGCGCGATGGCTGTCGTGCAAACGCTCGCCCTGCTTGCGCTTTTATTCTTTAATCTGCGCGTCCCGACACTTTATCCGCCGCTCACCAGCCATCAGGCGGATACGACACGCGAACTGGTTTTGGCTTGGGCCAATATCCACGACAATCGCTTGGCTCTCAAAAGTTTTGCCCTGTTGCCAGAGGTTAAAAAGGCCAAAGCGATTGGTCTGGGTGAAGTACCTGAGTTCAGCAATCTGCAAAACCTGTTCCCAAATGTTGATAATCCAGAATTTGCCACGCCGTCGAAGCAGACGTGGGGAGTAGAAACGCTGGGATGTCGCGTGGTGGACCCAGATGATGATCTAACTGTTCGGGCGGGTCGCCATTTTGGCCTCAAGGCTCGTTGCTCGGGCTTCACGCTGTTCATTCTTCATTTGCAAAACCCAACAAGGGGCCGCGGCGAAGGCTTGCGCTTGCGGAATCTAGAGCTGCAAGCGCTGGCTGGTGCGGTCGCCAAGGAGCCGGGTCCAGTCTTAGTCATGGGAGATTTCAATACGACCCCTAGCGCTGGGCCACTCTATGACCTGCTTCAAACCGCAAATCTCAAACGGGTTGCGTGCGGCGGCCTGATGGGCGGGACGTGGCGTCCGATCGACTGGAGCGGGACACCGTTTGACAAAATTCCGGGCCTAAAAGTCACAATCGATCATATTTTGGTGCGCGACATCGATGTCCGGGCCTGTAAGATCGGCCCAGATGTGGGGTCCGATCATTTCCCGCTATTGGTCACGATCACCCAACCCAATTAGGCAATAGCCATTGCCTTTTCGAAGCAGTGCTGAAACAAAGCCCGCCTTACCCGAAGGTGCCTAGCCCTTTAAAGGATAATCCATGACCCTGACCGTTGAACGTCAAGACGCCATCGCCATTGTGACCTTGAACCGGCCAGAGGCCATGAATGCAATGTCGAAAGCTATGCGCCAAGCGCTGTATAACGCCATTACCGACTTGAATCAGGATGACGCCATTCGAGTGATCGTTTTGACTGGGGCTGGACGCGCCTTTACCGCAGGGCTTGATCTAAAAGAATTATCGACCGACCCACTTGCTATGGGCGATGCAACTGCTGAAAAGCCAGAAGCCAATCCCGTTCGCGCGATTGAGACAAGCGCCAAGCCGGTTATTGGTGCGATCAATGGCGTGGCCATTACCGGCGGCTTTGAAGTCGCTTTGGCTTGCGACGTTTTGATTGCCTCAACGGGCGCGCGCTTTGCTGACACTCATGGGCGCGTTGGAATTATGCCCGGCTGGGGTTTGTCACAGAAATTATCGCGGCTGATCGGGATTTATCGGGCAAAAGAACTCTCTCTCACCGGCAATTTCCTAGATGCCGAAACGGCGGAACGTTGGGGCTTGGTCAATCGGGTTGTCAGTCCAGAAGACTTAATGCCGACCGCGCTAAAGCTGGCCGAAGATATGGCCACCATGCCCGCTCAAGCGCAGCAAGACTATAAGAAGCTGATCAATGATGGCTTTGCGATGACGTTTGGCGCAGGTCTTCAACATGAAACTGCCTTTTCGACCGAGCGCAACAACCAAGTCACGCCCGATAAAGTCGCAGCAAATCGCGAAGCGGTTCAAGCACGCGGGCGTGGACAGGCTTAGGCCCCTAGAACGAGGCTCAAGAACGTTTGATCTGACCAATCGCCCGCGCCTCCACGGAGAGATGCGCGAATGCCATCGGCTTGGCGCACGATAACCAGGTCCTGATCTGGCAACAGGTAAAGGCGCTGGTTTCCAGCCCCAGCTGCCATGTAAAGCTTGCCAAGGCCAGAAAGCGAGACCGCTTCCCCGGCGACACCAGACCGTGGCCCGGGACCAATCATGCCAGGGCGCGGGATCCACCAAGTTAAACCATAGCCGGGATTGGCTGAGCTGGGTTTAAAATTGGCGGCCAAGGCCGCGGGATCAACCAAAGCCTTTCCACGATGAACGCCGCCAGCCAAGATGAATTGGCCAAACTTCGCCCAGTCGCGCGCTGTAATGGCAGCCCCTGACGGCAAATGTGGCAAGCCATCACTGCCCCGCTGCCAGCGGATTGGCTGAATGCCGAGCGGGGTAAAGAGACGCCGCGTCAAATAAGCTAAAGGGTCTGAGTCGCCTGTCTTAGCGGCCAAAAGTTTGCGCCGGACCAATTCCCCAAAAATTTGGAACGGCACTGGTCCATAGGAGAACTGGCTACCATTTGCTCGAGTGGACGGCACCGCAAGGGCTTCAGCATAAGTTGGTACATCGCCAAAGTTACGACCACCCTTTCCGTCAATCCCACTTACCAGATGCAACAAGTCCGTCACACGTATTGCAGAGCGGTGGCGATCTGACCGGA
>CALRLV020000093.1:0-9444 GCA_943368895.1 Ferrovibrio terrae | reverse complement strand
GTGGGCTCGTTACCCACTCTTGGGCGTACAGCCTTATCCAACCGGGGCGCACGGTCAGCGTCGTATTCCGGGCCAGTCCGTTAATCTGGCCCACCTATTTGGCGCAAACCCTGCGCCCCGGTACCTCTGCTTCTTACCGAAGCACAAGGTGTACCCCCGGTGGTTGCCCACGCGGGGCTATTGGTGTTTCCACCAGCGCTTGTCATCCCGGACGGCGCAGCCGAGCCGGGATCTCGTGCCGCAAAGTCCGATGAGGTCCCCGCTCTTCACTTCGTTCCGGCGGGGATGACGTTGTGGAGGTTGGGCAATCCCTACATCACCCCAGCGCGCAGCAAGTCATGCAGATGCAAGATGCCAACAGGCTTCTCCTGATCATCAACCGCAAACACGACGGAGCGGCCGGATTGGTTGAGTTCGGCGAGGGCTTCGGCGGCGAGGGCATGGGGGCTGACGACCATGGGGCTGGCGGTCATGACGTCGCCGACTTTGAGATGGGCGAAGTCGGCCCCGGCTTTGCGGCGCACGTCGCCATCGGTGACGATGCCGATCAGGCGGTCTTGGGCGTCGATGACACCCGTGCAGCCAAAGCGCTTGGCGGTCATGATCAGGAAGGCTTCCATCATGGGCGTGGTTTCGCGCACCAGCGGCAGCTCTTCGGCCTTGTGCATCAGGTCGGCAACCGACTTCAGCATCGCGCCTAATTTCCCGCCAGGGTGATAGACGCGGAAGTCACTGGCGGTGAAGCCGCGCCGCTCAAGCAGGGCAACGGCCAAAGCGTCGCCATAGGCGATCTGCATGGTGGTTGAGGTGGTGGGCGCGCGCGTCTCGCCGCAGGCCTCAGGCGCATCGGGCAAGAGCATCAGATAGTCGCCTGCCTTGCCCAGCACAGATTCGGCATTGGCCGTCATGGCGATGATGGGGATTTTGAAGCGTTTGCCATAGGCGATCATGTCCGACAATTCGGGCACTTCGCCAGACTTGGAGAGGATCAGCAAGATATCGTCGGTGCCAATCATGCCCATATCGCCGTGGCTTGCCTCTGTCGGATGGATGAATTGGCTGGGCGTTCCGGTGGAGGCCAAGGTCGCGGTGATCTTGCGCGCCACATGGCCAGACTTGCCAACGCCTGCACAGATTAGGCGGCCCTTCATGGTGCCGACCTTCTCAACGATGGCGGCAAACTCCGTCCCGATGGAGGCTTGCAGGCGGCGCAGGCCCTCGATCTCCACGTCCAGAACGCGGTGGGCGGCGGCAATGGCGGGAGATTGGCTCATGTGGGGGAAGCTTTCGTGCTGGATAGGTCTAGTTCGGAAGAGCGGGGGCTGCGTCGGGTTTGGCGAAGATAATGGCCTTGACCTCAATGCCGCCGTCGCCACCTTGCACGCTGGGCCAGATCGCAAGAGCGCGCGGCTTGGCTTTAGTGGGCGGCAAGGTAAAGGTCACACTGGTGAAGGCAGGTCCGATTGCCTGCTCGCTCCAACTGACGGGGCCTTCGGTGACAAAGCCAATCGCCATCGACTTGGCGGGAAAGCGCGCCGTGGACTTAACGATCACGCGGACGGTCGTGGCCCCGCCTGCAACATGGGCGGCCAAAGCGTCGCCAAAGCTGAGGCGGACAGCCTTGGAATAGCGGGCATCTGGGGCCAAAGCGCTGGTCGCGGTCATGCGTACGCCTTCCAAGTCACCGCGTGGACCCGGTGGCACCATGACAGGAAAGCCTTCTGCTGGGCGAACCTGCGCCAAATCAGCGCCTTCGACCACCCAGCCCAAATTCGTCTGCCGCCCATCGACAGCTTGGCCGTGTTGCATTGCCAAAGGCGCGGCCGCGATACCGACCAGCACCACAGCGAGGGCAGCCATCAAGGCAAAGAAAAAAGGAAAGCGTTGCATGAGATTGTTCTTGCCTGTGCGCGCTTCTCCCTGCAAGCCTCAAAGCCTGCGAGGTCTTTCCCGCGAGGCGTTAGACTGTGTCGCACCATGGTTGCAAGAAAGGCGAGAGCGTGACCCGTTATCCGATCGACCGTTTGCCTGTCACTTTGATGTTTCAGGACCAGTCAGGCTTCAAAGAAACCTATGGCGGTAATCAGGACTGGGTATTGTGTGAGGGTCAGTTCCTAAAACCGAAGGATGGCCCGCCGTGTAAGACCATTGTGCTTTTCATGCACCCGTCAGGCACGATGAATTATCTGCCCATGCCGATAGCCTTGGCCCATGCGGGCATTCCGGTGATGACATGCGGTTCGCGCTATCCCCATAATGATACCGCCTTAATCATGGAAAAAGTGCTTATTGATCTGGGCCGCTATGTGCGCCACGCCAAGACCGTCTTGGGCTTTGAGAAAGTGGTGCTGGCGGGTTGGTCGGGTGGTGGGTCGCTGTCGCTCTTCTATCAGTCCCAAGCGGAGAACCCGACGATTGAGGTCACGCCTGCTGGCGATCGGGTCGATATTCTGGGTGCAGGTCTAATCCCGGCAGACGGGGTGATGCAATTGGCCGCCCATGTCAGCCGAGCCATCACTTTGTCGGAATGGATTGACCCAGCCATTGTCGACGAGCTCAATCCAGATAAGCGCGACCCAGCTCTGGACATATATGCCCCCGATGCGCCCCATCAGCCACCTTACTCAGAGTGCTTTCAAGCCCTTTATCGGAAGGCCCAACGCGACCGCATCTCCCGCATCACGGCCGATGTGCGCCAGAGGCTGGCGGACTTTAAGAAGCGGGGCGAGGTCAATCGCGAGCATTGCTTTGTGGTGCACGGCACGATGGCGGACTTGCGCTGGCTGGACCCGGCGATTGACCCAAACCAGAGGAGACCAAACTGGTGCTATATGGGCGATCCAAAGACTGTGAATATGAGTCCAGCCCATCTGGCACGCTATTCAAGTCTTAGGTCTTGGTTGTCACAATGGTCCGAAGACAGCCGGGCCGATGGGCCAGCTTGCGCCGCCCATGTCACCGTCCCAGCTTTGGTGGTGGAGAATTTGGCAGACGATGCGTGCACGCCGTCTCATGCGGCGCGGATAAGGGCGGGCTTTACCCAAGTCACCCCGCGCTTTCATGCGATAGATGGCGCGACACATTATTATCTGGGTCAACCTGCCAAGGTCGCCGAAGCGGTCTCCACGATCCAAGACTGGATGGCCGAGCACGGCTTTGACTAGGCGCTAAAGACTCTTCCGCCAAGCCAGCCAAATACGAAAGATCTTTGGTCCTTCGACCAAATAGCGCCGCCACAGCTTCTGTGGCTCATCCAAGAGACGGAATAACCATTCGAGGCGCGCTTGCTGCATCCATTGCGGCGCACGCTTGCGATTGCCGGATAGAAAATCGATGGATGCGCCGACGCAGAGACCTATGCCGACGGCTTTACCCTGCTTTTGAATGACACGGGCAAGCATTTCTTGTTGGGGCGAGCCGACACAAAGGAAGGTGAAGCGCGCAGGATTGGCTGCGACAAAGGCTGCTGCCTTTGTCATCGCCTCTGGATTAGTCCGCAAGCCGAAAGGGGGCGCATGCCAGCGCAAGTCAGTCAAGCCATAGCGTGCCCGAACGGTCTCAATCACATCTTCGGTGCCGCCGATCACGACTATCGGTTCTGCCGGATCAATGCAGGTTTCAAACAAGGCCTGCGTGAGGTCAGAGCCCGGACAGGCTGGTAAAGACAGGCCGGATAGGTCAGCCAAGGTCTCCAAAATTCGACTATCATTCACATTTGCCCAAGCACTCGCATAAAGGTCACTGAGCGCAGGCTCTTTGTCTAGGCGCACCAGATGATCGACATTGGGTGTGCAGAGATAGACGAACGGACGCTTGGCGCTGCCGATTTCGTCGATGCGCCGAAGAAGACTTTGCGGGCTAAACGCTGAAAAATTCACCCCCAAGAAAGCTTGAGCGCGACCCTCTTGGCGGCGATCGAGGAAAAGCACATCCTCCGCAGCGTCGCCGTTTCCATTTTGGTCCTGAGGAAAAGCCAAATTTGTCATAGTGCTAAGTCGCAGAAACTTCTTTCCAAGCAATTACAATTCAACAAAATCAACTTTAAATAACTATTATTTGACAGATTAGCACCTTGATAATTACTAAGGGTTGTGGAAAACTAGGGTTAGACCTTCTGCGGAAAATTTCATGCAATCCCAACAGGTACAACAAATCCTTGATGTGGCTGGAGACCTTTTTTTCGAATTAGGCTTCTGGAACGCCAAGGTAAGCGATATCGCCACCCGCAGCGAGATCTCAACTGCCTCGATTTATAAGGCATTTGAGTCCAAAGAGGCCTTGTTCCGGGCGGTGTTGGCGCGCGGTATTCAGAGGCTGAAGATCCTCGCTAAACCTGTGACGCATGATGCCGACCCGATCAATCAGCTGCTGCACGCCTCAGATCGTTATCAGGAACTGTGCGCCTCAGCCTTATTTCGTGACCTAATCCGCGCCCCTATTGAGCACAACTCGATCCCGCTGACTTTCCGGCGCGCCATGTGTCGGCAGATTCGGTCCGCCCTCGAACGATTATGTATGCCCCCGCTTCAAGCCTGCGCAGAGGTTGGGCTGCTGGATCCCCGCCAAATCAAGGAAGCCTTTCGCCTCCTCAGCGCCTATATCGAACATCAGACTGTTTGGTGCGGGCTTTTAGTCAGCCCTGCCGCCCAGAAGCCGGTGGAACGAGAGCATATTGCTGACGAGGCGGTACGCATTACTTTATTGGCCTATCCACCGAATGCAGCTTTTGTGTCGAGTCCTAGCGGCGACGGCGCTCAAATCGCGTCGGCGACACGGCCGCCAACACGTCGCGTTCGAGGGGACTAGGCTCGCCACAGGCACGTGAGGCAATATGTTCAGCAAGCCAGTGCGCGGTGGTAAATCCACGAGAGCCGAGCGCGCCCAGCACAAACAAGCCTGAGCCCTGCTCGCCACTGCACGGTGCAGCCGCCCCGGCAATCGGCAAACGGTCCCTCGCCGCCACCCGCACGCTGGCGCGGCCAAAGGCGGTCATAACATCAATCCGGGCTGCAAGTTCCGGCGCAATCTCGGACAAGGTTTCGACATTCCTTACATGGTCCGCTGCGCAGACAACGGGCTTATCTGTTCGCGTAAGGTCCCAAGGATCAAACGTTGCGCCGAACAAGAGTTGGTCGTGGAAGGCCGCCGCATATGGGCCGCCAGCCACAGCAGTCTCTGGTAAAGCTGCTTGGATTTGGGCCAAGCTGATCTGTCCAGCGCGACCCTCTAATTCTGTGTTTAGCGCTACAAAGCGATCTAACTGGGTGCCTGCAGCCACCACGCAAATCGTCGCTTGCGCCAAAACCTCACCGGCGTCGTTTAAGGCCTGCCATTGCCCGGCCTGATAGCGCAGGGTCGCTGCAGCCACTGGATGTCGCGTCGCCTGTTGAGCCAAGCGCGGCAACAAGCGATCTGGATAAACTAGACCGCCGCTGCGATGCAGCAATCCGCCCGTGTCAATCTTGCTCAGAAGTTCGGGCGGCAAAGGTGGATTATGAGCTAGATCATCTAGGCGCATCCGGTCGCGATCATCGGCGGGTAACTCCTGAACCTGTATCGGTGCGAAAATCTCGTCACCCAAACTCGCATAGAGACTGGTGGCGCAAAGATAAGCCGCGCGGAAGAAGCGTGCTTCGCGCGTGTCGCCACGGTCTAAACGCGGCATGATCAGAGCTGCCGGATTGTGGCTGGCTTTGGTTTGCCCGCACGGGTCCCCGTCCACTTGCTCGACCACAATGCCTCTGCGGCCAAAGGCGTGGGCCGCGGCTGCGCCGGCAATGCCGCCGCCGATAACCAGCACAGAGCTTGGCTTGGCAGAGGCGCTTTCCCGCTCGCCCGGCCAAACGGCCTCCAATCTTTGCCGCTTGGAGCCAAACCCCGGCTTTCGAGCGACCGCAAAGCCACAGGTTTCAAGCGCCCGGCGAACTGCGCCCGCTACAGAATAAGTGGCAAGTCGGGCTCCAGGCGCACATAGCCGCGCCACTTGTTGCAAAAGCTCGGTCGACCACATGTCATCATTCCGGCTGGGTGCAAACCCATCGAGGAACCAAGCATCGGCCTTAAAATCCATGACCTGCAGGCACCGCAGCGCAGGTCCAATCAAGATCGTCAGGCAGAAGCCATCTTCCCCAAACCAGATGCGTTGGTTGCCAAAGGCTCGCACGGGCCAGCGTGCCAGCAAGCGCTGGGATAGGTCTGACAGCTGCGGCCAATGGGCATGCGCTTTAGCGGCATGCTCGGCCGCCATTAAGAAGGCTTCGGTGGTGATGAAATGAAGGGTTTGGCCAGCTTGCCTATGCTTGCGCCATAAGTCCCAGGTCGCGAGAACATTCAGCCCCGTGCCAAAGCCCAGTTCAGCTATCGTAAAGCTTGCCTGTCCGACCCAAGCTTCGGGCAGGCCACAGCCTTCAAGGAAGACTTTACGTGACTCTTCGAGGCCGTCATCGCGGGAGAAGTAGCTATCGTTGAAGGCCTCACCCATGATCAGGCCTGTTTCATCGAAACGAATGTCGGGCTCGGGCGGTAGGCGCGAGGCAGGGGTGGTCACGATGTTTCGGCACTCCCTATGCGATAGACAAAACGGCTTCAGGCAAGCCTAACGCAAAAAGGCCGCCCATAGGGCGGCCTTTCGCGCAACTACTTTCGCTCAAGCGAAAGTAAGTGACTTACTTCTTTTCTTCGGTGACTGCGTTCACAGCTGCACCAGCAGCCGCGTCAACGGTGTTGGTTGCTTCGGTAGCTGCTGCGTCAACTGCGTTGGTTGCTTCGGTAGCAGTTGCTTCAACTGCGTTGACAGCTTCGGTAGCTGCTGCGTCAACAACGTTAGCTGCTTCGGTAGCAGCTGCGTCAACGGTGTTGGTGGTTTCAGCTGGCTTGCCGCATGCGGAAACGCCGAGAACTGCAACAACAGCTGCTGCTGCGAAAAGCTTCTTGAGCTCGATCATTGTATAATTCCTTCTTTGCCCTGAACGCCTCGTCTCGGGCGCAGTGACGGGTTCATTAGAAGGTGTCTCGTCATGAAGCAATAGCGTTACATCAGCAACTTTTGCTAAGTCTGCTATGCGATTTCGCCGTAACAAAGGCGTGTCCATACCCGCAACGGCATAGCTGCTGCGGGTGGAAATTCCTGTTAACTAAAAGCAATATCAATTGCTTAAGCTTAGCGAACCGTTGTCAGACGCCTACAACATAGGCCGAAACCATAGCAAGTAAATCTAGTTTTCCTGATACTTTCGATCACTTATGCGTCGTTAGGCATGTTGTTCAAAGCTTCTTCCAGCTTCGCAAAAGAGGGTGCAAGCGAGCTTGGAACGCTGCCGCGGCCAATTTCAACCGATACTTGGGCGGCATTACCGTGCAAGTGGGCGACCAAAACATCCATGATGATTTTGTAGAATTGATGCTCTTCATCCAAAACCTGGACCAAGCGGGTCGCCATTGGGCCCACGATGCCATAGGCCAAGAACACGCCCAAGAAGGTACCGACGAGCGCTTTACCAATCATGCCACCCAAAACAGCCGGGGGCTCGGTGATCGCGCCCATGGTCTTTACGATACCCAACACGGCGGCCACAATCCCCAAAGCCGGCAGACCATCAGCCATGGCTTGCAGAGCGTGTGACGCGCCATGCGCCTCGTGATGGTGCTTTTCCAGTTGCTTTTCCATCGCGGCTTCGACCTGATGGGGATCATCCAAGTTCATCGTCATCATGCGCAAAGTGTCGCAGATGAAGTCTGTCGCATGGTGGTCTTTTAAAATCTTGGGATAGCGCTTGAAGATAGCGCTATCTTCTGGCTTCTCGATGTGGGCTTCCAAGGCCACAACGCCTTTGGCCTTCATGGTTTTGGTAAGCGCGAACAACAAGACCAACAGATCCTGATAGTCTTGCGCCTTCCACTTTGGGCCGCCGGCAATTTTGCCAATGCCCGCACCCGTGGCCTTGATGGTCTCAATTGAGTTACCAATCACGAAGGCGCCCATAGCGGCCCCGAAAATCATCATAAATTCGAGAGGTGCTGCATGGATAATCACGTCAAAGTGGCCGCCTGCGAGCGCAAACCCACCAAAGACCATGCCAAAAACGATCAGAAGACCGACGACGAGAAACATAGTGCGAAACCCATTCTGGAGTAATCGGAAAGGTGCTAAGCCGCACCGGACACTCAAACTGCTTGGCGCTATCCATACAGGACAAGACTTAACAGGCGGTGCAAAAAAGGTTTTTGAAGTCTTTCCAAGATCAATCAAATGCCGAATTTACTTGGCCTTTGTCGAGAAACGTCGCATGGAATTATGACAATCCGTGGCTTTGGCCCGCTCTATTCCGACACATATCAAACCCAGACGAGCTCACGCCCATGGCCGAAAACAGTCACAGCCCGCATGCTCCCAAACAGACTTACCGGCTTTTGTTTGCGTGTTTGGCGATTGTTGGCATTGGCAATTCGATGCTGTTTGCGGTTCTGCCGCCAATCGCGCGTGAGACGGGTATGCCGGACTGGTCGGTCTCGGCCATTTTCACCTTATCAGCCGTCCTTTGGGTGCTGACGAGCCCAGTTTGGGGGCGCATGAGTGATAGCAAAGGCCGCAAGCCAATGATTGTGATGGGGCTGAGCGCGTATGCGCTCTCGACAGGTTCCTTCACTTTGATTGCGGCAATTGGCTTGATGGATCATTTTCATTGGCTGACGTTGTTTCTAAGTTTGGCGGCGGCACGCTTGATTTTCGGGGCCTTTGGCTCAGCTACAAACCCAGCTGCCCAAGCCTATGTGGCTGACACCACGACGCCAGAAATTCGCACGCGAGAGATTGCGGCTGTCACCTCGGCCTTTGCGTTTGGATCGGCAGCTGGCCCTGCCTTAGCTGCAGGCATGATCGCCAATATGGGCCTACTGGCACCCTTATTCGCCACCACGGCATTGGCCATCATCGGTGCCCTGTCGGCACGCTTTTTCCTGCCGAGCATCGACATAACGCCCACCGCCAAAAAGTCTGCAGCACCTTCCTCTGTGTGGCGCCTGGCGCTCAACCCCACGGTTCGGCCTTGGTTGATGTTTGGGGTGGCCTTGTCGGCGGTGACGGCGGTGATGTTTCAGCAAGTCTCATTCTATTTTATCGACCGGCTGGGGGTGAGCCCGCGTGAAGGGGCAACCTTGACCGCTGTCGCCTTGGCGCTTGGGGCGATGTCGCAAATCATCGCTCAATTGGTACTGATTCCACGCCTCAGCCTTTCGCCGCGCGGACTAATTGTCTGGGGCTGTATTGTCACCGGTGCCGGCGCTGCCTTGACTGCCTTTGGCGATAGTTTTGGCACGTTATCGGTCGCCCAAGCCTTGGTGGGGCTGGGCTTTGGCCTCGCGCGTCCGGGCTTTACCGGCGGGGCGTCTCTGGCAGTCAGCCAAGATGATCAAGGCAGCGTTGCGGGCCTCGTCGTGGCCGCCAAT
>CALRLV020000092.1:0-9481 GCA_943368895.1 Ferrovibrio terrae | reverse complement strand
GGGGCAGTGTCATTGTCGGTGGCCGCGTCGAGCGCACAGAGAATACGTCAAAGGCCTTGCCGATCATCGGTGGCAAGCGCGTCCTCACCCAACTCAAAAGCGAAGACACGCTCTTCTATCCCAGCGTTCACGTGAATTATGACCTGAATGAAGAGATGAAGGTCCGTCTCAGCCTGAATAGTGGTGCCGCGCGTCCTGACTTTGACGATTTGGCTGCCAACTTCTCCATTGATGATGCGCCAGGCACCATCACGGGCGGCAATCCTGAAGCTAAGCCTGAAAGATCGGTTGGCTTCGACGCTTATTTCGAATGGTATATGAAGTCACAAGGCTATTTCCAAATCGGCTTCTATTACAAGGACATCAAAGATGCCTTGTTCACCCAAAGCGGCACATTTGGCAGCACCATCCTGAACACGCCTGACCGCGATCGTTCTGGCTATAATTTCACCACCGTGCGCAATGGCGGCGATGGAAAGCTGATGGGTGTTGAAGTTGTCTTCAATCATACGATTGAGGAGTGGGTTGAATCCATGAACGGTCCGGATTGGCTTGAAGGCTTTGGCGTCCGCCTGTCTGCCAATTTCAACGATAGCGAGATTAATGTTCCAGCCGTTGGAACCGCACCCTTGCGCGTTGTTGATCTGCCCGGTGCGTCCGATCTCGTGACCAATGTTGGTCTGACCTATGAGAAATATGGCTTGTCAGCCCGCATTGCCTATCAATATCGCACCAAATGGCTGCAGTCCGTGGGCGGTTATGCCACCGTCAATGGTGCTTTGGTTCCAGACGGCAATGGCGACATTTATTGGAACGATTCTGAGAGCCTGTCGGTCTCGGCACGCTATCAGTTGAACGACCACTTCGAACTGACATTCGATGGCATCAATCTCGCCGATAGCCCAGGTCGCCGTTTTGCGGACAGCGAACTCTATCCGATTGAATATGAGACCTTTGGTCCGCGCTATATGATTGGTGTACGCTTCAAATACTAAAAGCCTGGCCCGCTCTATGTGACCGACATAGAGCGGGCTGGCGCATGCTTTAAACGAATAATGGCTCAGCCGCCCATGACTTTGGTGCGAATGTTCAACTGTCCAGCAAGACCTGCCATACGGTGAACTTCGATGGCTTGATAGGCGGGCGATTGCACCATCGCCAACATAGCTGCGCGCGAGGGATATTCGGCAATCGCCACCATGTCCCAAAGCTCTTCCACCTGGCCCAACATCAGATCGGTGACCATGCCCGAAAAGCGCGTCTTGCCGCCAACGGCCTCAACACAGGCGACTACGGCCATGCCGTACCGCATATAGGCTTCCCGGCCTGTCAATTCAGGCTCTGCTCCATCTGGATAAGTCGCCTTTTCCTTGAACTTCAAGAGATTGACCATGCAGAAGGGTCCATCTTCCTCACCGCCAAAAAAGGCGGTGGCGCGTTCTGGGCTTGGAAAAACTTCATTGGTCACATTCATCGGGTCACTACTTTCATAATCGAGGCTACAAAACCTTGCGGGTCATCTTCTTGGATGAAGTGGCCCCCATGCAAGGTCGTGTGGGGTTGATCGGCCGTACCAGGCACGCGGCCAACAAAGAGGCGCTGTCCGCCGCGCGTCACAGGGTCGCCGTCGCTAAAGCAGCATAGGAAAGGCTTCTCCCAGGTCTCTAGAACCTTCCACGCTTTCAACTGGTCTGGCACGGCTACATTGTTGCCGATTGGCACAAAGGACGGGAAGATGCGCGCACCTGCCTTGTAACGAGCGTTCGGGAATGGCGCGTCATATGCGGCGATTTCGGCTGGGGTTAACGTGCGCTTTGTGCCCGCCTGCACGATCTTGCCAATCGGGAAGATAGGGCTGAATTGCGAGAATGCGCGCCAAATCTTGAAGGCAGCAGGGCCGCGTTGCCCAGCTGGAAGACCGCCATTTGACAGCACCACGCTGCAAAAGCGCTCTGGCATCTCGGCCAGAAGGCGAAGGCCGATCAAAGATCCCCAATCCTGACAAACCAGCGTGATGTTCTTCAAGTCTAGCCCCTCTAGCCATTGGCGCATCCACGCAACATGTTTGGCATAGCTGTAATCTTGCTTCGAGGCGGGCTTATCCGACCGGCCAAAGCCAATCAGGTCTGGTGCTACAGCCCGAAGGCCTTCGGCCACAACGGGCCCGATCATGTGACGATACAAATAGCTCCATGTTGGCTCGCCATGCAGCATCAGAACAACGGGGGCGTCGCGTGGGCCTTCATCGACATAATGGACGCGCATAGGCGTCTGGGTTTCTGGGTCCTTGATGGTCAAATAGCGGGGCAAGAAGTCAAAACCCTCAACCGCCTCAAATGCCGCATCTGGCGTACGTAAAACCTTCAAGCTTAATCTCCCCTCGCCCCTTTTAATAATTGACACTTAACGTGTCATATTTCTGTGAGAGGGTCAATCAAGTTGTTGATTGTCGGATAGGGCGTTTGGCAAAAAAGCGAACGACCACGGACCAGCCCCCTGCCAA
Organism: Ferrovibrio terrae; assembly: GCA_943368895.1. Lineage (GTDB taxonomy): Bacteria > Pseudomonadota > Alphaproteobacteria > Caulobacterales > Aquidulcibacteraceae > Aquidulcibacter. The sequence continues at coordinate 6,978 of CALRLV020000092.1, read as the reverse complement.
AAACGCGACGCCAAGTGCCAGTGCTAGGTCTTCGCCTCCCAACGGTGCCATTTTAAAGATTTTGGCCAACCACGGCACATAAAGAATGGCGGCCAAGGTCGTCGAAACCAGCAGGGCGACGTTCCATAACAATCTATGACGGCGGTCAAACGGGCTGATGGAAGGCTCATAGCCATCCACAAGCGCAAGGGTCACATTGCCTGTCACCAAGCAGACGTAGCCCATAGAGCGTGCGGTCGTTTCTGGGATTCCTGTATCAATTGCCCAGAAATAGAGGCCTAGGACGCCGCCCAGAAGGATTAGGCCTTGAAAACCAGCCCAAGCCATTTGTGACATTCCAAACAGAGGTTCACTCAAGGCGCGCGGTGGTTGAAGCATGGCAGAAGCTTCGCTCGGCTCGGCTTCGAAAACGAGCGATGAGATGGGATCGATCATCAACTCCATCACCACAATATGCATGGGGAACAACATAGGGGGCAGGCCCAATAGAATGGGCAGCAAAGCGAGGCCCGCAATCGGGATATGGATCGCCAAAACGTAGCCCAGCGCCTTCCGCAAATTGGCAAAAATGCGCCGCCCAAGTCGCACACCGGAGATGATGGAGGCAAAGCTGTCGTCGAGCAAAACAAGGTCAGCTGCCTCGCGTGCCACATCGGTACCGCGCTGGCCCATGGCGATGCCGACATGAGCGGCCTCTAGCGCTGGCGCGTCATTGACCCCATCGCCCGTCATGGCGACGACATGACCCAAGGCTTGAAAAGCCAAGATCAGCTTAAGCTTTGTCTCTGGCCGAACGCGCGCGAAGATACGCACATGGGCCAAGCGCGCTTGAAGCGCTTCAGGCGATAAATCTTCAATCTCTTGCCCGCTCAGAACGCCCGCGACAGCATCCAGTCCGGCTGCCTTTGCAATGGCCAAGGCGGTGGCGGTTAAGTCGCCTGTGATCATGGCGATCTGAATGCCTGCTTGGCGGGCTTCGGCTAGGGCAGCGGGCACATCCTCTCGCAAGGGGTCGATAAGGCCCAGCAGACCGACGAATTCAAACGCAACATCCTCAATCTTTAAGTCGGTCTTTGTGTCTGTCCTCGCTTGTGCACAGGCCAAAACCCGCAGGCCAGAAGATGCCATGGCCTCTAATTCAGCTTCGATGCGTGCCCGGATATCTGGTGGAAGATCGGGGCACAGATGGAACACGGCCTCTGGTGCGCCTTTCGTTGCCCAGATGCGCTGCCCTTCACGCTGCCAGTTTTGGATGACTGCTAATCTTTGCGGGGCGAGCGGGCTGACACTCTTAAGCGCGAAATCATTCAGCTCTACTGCGCCGGGCGCAAGGGCCTTAGCCGCTGCGTGGATGGCTTTATCCATCGGATCGATTGGGTGAAGCGCACTGGCCAAGGTGCCAATCTGCAAGACCTCTGCATGCTTGGTTTCATCAAGGGACCAGACACGATCAACTCGCATTTGGTTCTGGGTCAGCGTTCCGGTCTTGTCGACGCACAACAGCGTAATGGCACCCAAGGTTTCGACCACTGCAGCGCGGCGGACCAAGACCTGATGTTGCGCCAGACGTTGCGAGCCCATCGCCAAAAACACCGCGAGCACCAGCGGAAACTCTTCGGGCAAGAGGGCGATGGCCGCGGTGAGGCCCGCCAGCCCGCCAGCCAACCAGTCGCCGCGCAAAAGTCCGTAGGCGGCGACAATGGCAAGGCAAACGATTAAGGCCCCAATGCTGAGCCAAATCACCAAACGGCCTGTGCTGACTTGCAGGGGTGTTTGCTCAATCTCGCCAGAAAGTGCTGTCCCGATCATGCCGATCTGCGTGTTGCCGCCGGTTTGGGTTACAACGGCCAACCCTTCGCCGCTAACAACCAAGGAACCGGCAAAAAGCGAGACATCTTGCCCCAAGGATTTGCTGGCAGGGGCTGATTCTCCGGTCAGAACGGCTTCATCCATCATCAGCAAATGGTCTGAAACAAGGTCCGCATCGGCTGGGAAGCGTTCTCCCGCATTGGGGATGATCACATCACCGGGCACCAATTGATCGGCGGGCAGCAAGCGTGTTTGTCCGTCGCGGATCACATGCGCATGGGGTGCTGCTAACTCACGCAAGGCATGCAGCGCGCGCTCGGACCGCGCATCCTGAAAGACAACAAGGCCCATCGAGACGCTCGCCGCAAGGACCAGAAACGCCCCTTCGGCTAGGTCGCCAACCATGAGATAGAGTGCGGCAGCCAACAACATGAAGAGAAACATCGGCTCTTTAAGGGTGCCAAAGATAATCCGCAGGACAGAGCGATCCTTAACGACCGCCAGACTATTGGGTCCGAATTCCTCCAGCTTCTGGTCGGCTTCTGCTTGCGTTAGGCCTTTAGTCATCGTCTCGCCCTTCGCCTTTTTTACCGGCATGGCCGCCACGGTGGCACGACGTGCATTTTGCCGTCATGACGATGCCTTCTTCGGCATGTTTCTGCTTAAGGCGCGCGGGCTCATGCGCGTGGCAGGTGGTGCAATTGTATTGGCGATAGTCTTGCCCAACCACATGGCACGTGGAGCAGTTCCACGGGCTGGCCAACCGAGATCAGCTTTCGTTTTCTCAAAGAATAACCAAAGGAAAATAGGATCAGCAAGACGCCCGGGATGCCCAATAGCCTCCCGATCCAAACAAGATTTCCAAAGTGGAGTGCAGCATCAAGCGCCAGTGCGCTCGCACCCAACAGCGCCAAGGATGCTGCAAACGGCAGGACGTCGAAGAAGAAAACATTATCCTTGGCTTGCACGGACATGGTCTTGGCTAGCCAAGAGACGCAGCCGCAAGATCAAATGTCCGGCGGGCTGGCATCCTTGGGGAGAATGCAAGGCTTGATGGGCTAGGTACGTGCCGGCTGGTCGCCAAACTGCCCGTCAGCGCGAGAGACTGTAAGACTGCGGCGCGTTGGATTTTGAACTTGCGCAGGCCCAAAAGATCAATGATCTTCAGGTCGCGCAACTTGGTCATTTCACGGCTGACCGTTTCAAACGTCATGCCCAGATGGTCGGCAATGTCGGCCCGCATCATCGGTAAATCAACAAGTAGTTCGCCACCAACCGATTGGCCCAAACGTTGAGCTAAACTGGCTAAGAACCAAGCAAGCATTTGTTCGGCGGGGGCAAAGCTGATCATGACGACATGCTCGCTGCCTGGCTCTTGTCCGCCATAGGCGGCGTCAATCACCTTCATGGCCCGAGTGGGCTCTGATTGCAGCATCCGCTGAAGGCCCAAATGCCCCAGTCGTGACACGCGCGACGCACAGGCTGCTTCCGCATCAACCTGTTCTGGCCCATGCGTCCCTAAGCCGAACACGTCGCCCGGATAACAAAAGGACAACACACACCGCCTGCCACCCTCCGTCATCTTTTGCAGGCGGATACAGCCGCTCTCAACTTGGTAGATTGCGCCACTGGGGTCGCCCTCTGAAAAGAAGGGGCGGTTTCGCGACCGGCTCATAAAGAGATCCAGATCGCTTGTTTGGAGTAGGGGTCTGGCCATGCAGTAAGCCTCCATGGGAAATTGCCGTGCAAAATGGTGTGTGTCTGGTGGTCGTGCAGTGGTTCAACCATTCAAGCCCAATGGGGTTCCCAATCCGGCGGCTGTTTTCTTGAGTCTGCGATTTGACCGACATCAAGGACGCTCGGCAAAAATCTCACGACGGCATCGCCGTAACACTCGCTTCTGGATCGACGTTGGTGATTGCTTTGGGTGGCAACGCCCTCTTGAGCGCTGGGCAACCGGCCACGGGGGGCAGCCAGCGGGCAAACATCGCTAACGTGGCCGTCACCACGGGTGAGAATTGTCGGGCTAGAGACCATACAAGTTCAGCTGGCAGCCAAAGTGACCGTCATCTGCGTGGATGGCCTTGGGCGCCTTGATAAACCGGAGGCTCCTAGATTTTCATGCGTAGAGGCGCTGTATCCCATGACCCATATTTGTATCATTCAAGGCCATCCAGACTCTCGGGGCGGGCATTTGTGCCATGGACTTGCCAATGCCTATCGTGAAGGCGCGATCGAGGCTCGTGGTTACCATGGGCAGCCATGGCGTGAAGGGATTTGAGAGTGGGATATTGGGAATTGCCGGCATCGGCCCAATCCGCGAAACACTGTATGGCAATGTAGAAGGCAGTCAATGTACCCGGACAGAATGGCTTGCAAAGATGTGCGACCTTGGTGCCCGGGCACGCTGATCAGACGGGCATAGAGTCTTTTTTGGGCGATGGGCTGGCAGGGCCAGGACCGCTGCGGACAATTTCGACCCGCACCTTGGTGACATAGGAAGCTAAAGCCCCCAAGATCGCCAACATTGGTGCTGCCAGTACGACCGCACCGCCGGCAATGGCACCGAGCGTCAGCGGCATATCGACCACAATGTCACCATCGGGCTCAACGATCCGTATACGGCGCACTTTGCCCTCTGCGGCTAATTTCTTGACCGAGGCGATCAACTCATCGCCAACCAGTTCGACATTCTCTGTCCAGGTCGTTTTCTTCTCGTCTTTATCATGCTCCGCATGGGCTTCGTCGTCTTTGTGATGGCTCATGGTCTGCTCCTAGGTTTTGGGGGTGATTGGAGAATATACGGGCCAAAGCCATGGCGGGCTTGATGCCGGTCAAACCGCCAGCATCAATCATCGGCTTAGTGGGCGTATGATGAGACGGTACGCGCCCACACAATGGAACAGACCGAAGGTCGGCGCCTTACTTGTGTTGACCGCGTTTGCTTTGGCCGCATGCGCTACGCCGCAACCTTACGAGCCTTCAAACAGCCGTACCGATGTGCCTGCCGTCTGGTCCGCCCCGCAGCCTATGGTCCCTACGACGGACCTGAGCCAATGGTGGGAGAGATTTCAAGACCCGATTCTAAGCCGACTGATTGGCGAAGCCTTGGTGGCAAATCCCACTTTAAAAGGCGCGGCAGCAAGCCTGCAGCGAGCCAGCGCGCTGCGCGACGTTGCCGAAGCTAGCCTTTGGCCGCAGGGCCAAGGCACGGGGTCCGCGCGCAGGTCAACGCAGGGCACCGCCGCCAGCAATCGCGCCGCTTCCACCTTGGTGTCGCTGGGCATTGAAGAGAGTTGGACCTTGGATGTGTTCGGGGGCAAGCGCAGCGCGCTCGCCGCTCAGCAAGCGGCCGTCTGGTCGCGCATAGCCACTCTAGGCGATTACCGCGTCCAAATCTCCGCAGAGCTTGCGACGACCTATATCAATCTGCGGGCCGCGCAGGCACGTTTAGCCTTGGCACAGCAGACCCTGTCCAGCCAATCGCACACCCGGCAATTGGTAGGATGGCGTCGTCAGGCAGGCTTGGTTAGTGCGCTCGATAGCGATCAGGCCGACTTTGCCTTTGCGTCCACTCAAGCAAGCCTGCCCGCCCTTCAAAACGCGATCATCCAGTCAAGTCATGCCCTCAGTGTCCTAACCGGCAGGCCGCCACGGGAGTTGGTAGGTCTGTTGGAAGAAGTGCGCGCAGTGCCCGTGGTTGAGACCAGCATTGTCCTGAACCTTCCCGCAGAGACCTTGCGTCGGCGTGCTGATGTCCGGGCTGGCGAGTTTGCGGTGCTAGAAGCCTTAGGGCGATTGGGGCAAGCAGAAGCGGCAACCAAACCGAGTTTTACGCTTGGGGGCTCCATCGGCTTTTCGGCAACAGGCCCCGGCACGTTGCTCAACGGTTCCTCGCTGCTCACGACCCTATCGGCATCGGTTCTGGTTCCCATTGGGCCTGGCCCCGCAGCGCAGGTGCGCGCCGATCAAGCTGGGGTTGAACTGGCCAAGCACGCTTATCGCGGCACCGTGCTTGCAGCCTTGCGCGATGTCGAAGATGCACTGGAGCGCTTGCGAGACGATCAAGCCTTCTTAGCGTCGCTCACGAAAGCTAATGCTGCCGCATCACGGGCCTATGGACTGGCGCAGATCCGCTATCGCAGCGGCCTGATCGACTTTGAGACCGTGCTCGACACCGAGCGGGCCGCGTTTTCCAACCGCGACGGTTTGGTGACCGCGCGCGCCAATCTCAGCCTCGATTCCATCACTTTGTATAAGGCGCTAGGGGGTGGCTGGGATGCTGACCTGCGGGAACAGCCATGACCGATACCAGCAAAACAAATCCACCAAATCCGCCAGTGCCCATTAGCGGCGCTAAGGAAAAACTCAATCAGCTTTTGGGGGAGGATCAGGCCAAGCCTTGGTTTAAACGACCCGTGGTTTGGATTGGCGTTGCGCTAGTGATAGCCGCTGCTCTCGGCTTTTGGTGGTGGCAGGTTCAAAAGGCCGCTCGTGCCAAGCCTGTATTTCATACCCAAGCCGCACGTATGGGCGATGTCACGCTAAGCGTTATAGCCAATGGCACGCTGCAACCCATTCGGACCTATGCAATCGGCAGCGAATTGTCCGGCACCGTGTCGCGGGTCCATGTGGACGTGAATGACCGGGTGACACAAGGACAAATCTTGGTGGAACTGGATACATCCAAGCTCCGCGATCAGATCGCGCGGACCAAGGCCACGCTTTTTTCCGCACGTGCCACTGTAGCCCAGGCGGCTGCGACTCGCAGGCAAGCCCAAGTCAGCCTCGCCCGCCTACAACGCGTGTGGCAACTCTCCAATGGCCAAGTCCCGGCTCAGGCCGAACTGGATATGGCGAGGGCCGATGTCGATCGTGCGATTGCGGCGGGCAATATCGCCGCCGCTGGCGTCCGGGATGCGCAAGCCGCGCTCTCCACCGACGAGATTAATCTGTCGAAAGCCTCTATCCGCGCCCCAGCCGACGGGGTCGTTTTGACCCGGACCGTAGAGCCTGGCAGTGCGGTGGCCGCCTCGTTCCAATCTGTCACACTCCTCACACTCGCCTCTGATCTCGTGCGACTGCGTGTGTGGGGCTATGTTGATGAGGCAGATGTTGGCTCTGTCATGGTTGGCCAAGACGCGACCTTTACCGTCAGCGCATTCCTCA
>CALRLV020000091.1:0-9527 GCA_943368895.1 Ferrovibrio terrae | reverse complement strand
ACAGCCCCACCCCAGCAAAAGCCGGTGATGCCAATGGCGTCCTTTTTGACGAATTTCTGCTGGTCCAGCCAAGCAATCGTTGCTGTGATATCGCCCATAACTTGCGCATTATTGGCAGAATTCACGATAGGCATGATCTTGGCGAAGTCTGTGAGAGGTGCGGGGTCGCCAGCGCGCGCGAAGAAGGACGGGGCGATCGCAACATAGCCCAGCCGGGCAAACCGGCGGCAAACATCACGGATATATTCATGCAGGCCAAAGATTTCACTGACGACGATGACTACTGGCTTACGGCCCTTCGCCTGCGGGCGTGCGATAAAGGCGGGCAAGTCAAAGCCTTGCGAGCGAAAAGTGATCATCTCTGATACCAAACCGTCCGAAGGGGTGTTGATGGCCGCTGCATGGACAGGGCGAATGGCTGCGGCAAAACCCGCAAAGCCCAATGCGCCCGTTAGGCCGCGTCGAGACAGAGTTAGTGTGGCATCAGGGCCCTCGGGTCTGGTCAAGTTCATGGCGCGATACTCCTTCGTCTTTGGGTTTCACCTTTGCCTAGGTGCGTCAAGTGCATTGCACGCTCTTTCATAATCCATCAGGCTTTACCACTTAGAGCAGACGATAACAGCGCTGTGGCTGCCGCTAGGTTGACCAAATCAACAAAAGCGTGTCGGAAAGAGCGAGTGAACGAGGAGCCTAGAAGCATGTTTCGCATGGACGAAGAAGACGAAAGCAAAGCGGGAAATCCAGCCCCAGCCATTGTAGAAAAGGCGCTCTTCGACAGCCGCACCATTCTACTTACCGGTGGCGTTGACGACAAACTAGCCCAGCGGGTTTGTGAACGTATGCTGGCGCTCTCGGGTGAGTCCGATAAGCCCATCCTTTTGATCATCTCTTCACCAGGCGGTCACGTGGAAAGCGGCGATATGATCCACGATATGATCAAGTTTGTGTCGGCTCCTGTGAACGTCTTGGGCTCGGGTTGGGTCGCCTCTGCTGGCGCGCTGATTTATGCGGCGGCGGAACGTGAGCGTCGCTTCTGCTTGCCAAACACCCGCTTCTTGCTGCACGAACCACGCGGTGGCGTTGGCGGCATGGTATCTGATATTGAGATCCAAGCCCGCGAAATCATCCGCATGCGCGAACGCCTAAACGCCATCTTTGCCGAAGCAACCGGCCAGCCTATTGAAAAGATCAAGGCTGATACCGATCGCGACTATTGGATGAGTGCCGAAGAAGCCGTAGCTTATGGCCTCGTGGGCAAGATTGTCACCAAGCGCACCGATATTGGCTAAGTCATTCGTATTGGTAGGGGCAATCGCCGGTGCCTTTGGGGTGCGCGGCGAGGTTCGCCTGCGCAGCTTTACGGCTGATCCAGAAGCGATCGTGGATTATGCCCCTTTTTGTAATGAAGAGGGGCAAATCATTTTGTCGGTCCAATCTTGGCGACCGATCAAAGACGGCATTGTAGTGACCTCTAGGGAAGTGCCTACGCGTGAAGCGGCCATGGCCATGCGTAACACCAAGCTATTTGTACCGCGCGATCGACTGCCTGAGGCGGAAGAAGATGAGTTCTATCATGTCGACTTGATTGGCCTGCGGCTGGAAGCCTTGGATGGTGCAGACCTAGGCCGCGTTCGGGCTGTTATCCCTGGCCCACAAGATTTGCTTGAGGTTGAGGCGACGCCAGGTGCCAAGGGCAGTTGGTTTTTGCCCTTTACCAAGGCTCTCGTTCCGATTGTGGATTTGTCAGCCAAAAAGCTCATTGGCGATGTGCCGCTTGGCCTGATCCCGATGGTTGGTGAAGTTCCAGAAGAGCCGCCACCACCCCCTGTCCGACCAAAATCTCCCAAAAAGCCCGCGAAAGGCCCATCTACATGATCCGTCCATCTGGCCGTACCACTGACCAATTGCGCCCCTTAAGCCTTGAGGCGGGTGTGTCTCGTTATGCGGAGGGTTCGTGCTTAGCAAAGTTTGGCAACACGCATGTGTTGGTGACGGCTTCCTTGGAAGAAAGCCTACCGGGTTGGTTGCGAGGCCAAAAGCGTGGCTGGGTGACGGCCGAATATGGCATGCTGCCGCGTGCAACCCATACACGCGGGCGTCGTGAAGCGGCTTCTGGTAAGCAATCGGGCCGCACGCAAGAAATTCAGCGTCTCATTGGGCGCGGTCTGCGCTCGGTCGTCGATCTGGTCGCACTTGGTGAGCGTCAAATCACCATCGATTGTGACGTTATCCAAGCCGATGGCGGGACACGTACGGCAGCGCTGACAGGCGCTTGGGTCGCACTGAAGCAGGCCTGCTTGTATCTGAAAGCAGAGGGCCTAATCACCGAAGAGCCAATCCGAGCCCAAGTGGCCGCTGTATCCTGCGGCATTTATCAAGGCGTGCCAGTTCTCGACCTCGATTATACTGAAGATTCAAACGCGGAAGCTGATGCCAATTTTGTATTGGCCCAAGGGCTTGGCCTTGTCGAAGTGCAAGCGACGGGCGAAGAGCGGCCGTTTACCGAGGCAGAATTGCAGGTTCTGCTCTCGCTCGCGAAATCTGGTTGTGAGGATTTGTTTGAGGCCCAACGCAAAGCATTGGGCCTCTAAGCCTTAGCTTTGGTTTTTAATGCCGGCCTTTTGGTCGGCCACCAATTCATCATCGGTGAGATCGCCTTCCCACTTCGCCACAACGGCGGTGGCGATGGAATTGCCGATCACGTTGGTGGCAGAGCGGCCCATGTCGAGGAAGTGGTCGACGGCTAAGATCAGCAAAATCCCTGCTTCAGGAATTTTGAAGAAGGAAAGCGTGGCCGCAATCACCACGAGCGAGGCGCGTGGCACCCCGGCCATGCCCTTAGAGGTCACCATCAGCAACAGCAGCATTGTGGCGATCTGTGGCACGGTCAGGTGAATGCCATAGGCTTGCGCGATGAACAGCGTTGCGAACGTGCAATACATCATCGAGCCGTCGAGATTGAATGAATAGCCAAGCGGCAACACAAAGCTGGCGATGCGGCGCGACACGCCAAACTTCTCCAATTGCTCCATGGTTTTAGGATAGGCGGCTTCCGAGGAAGCGGTGGAGAAAGCGAGCAGGGTCGGTTCACGGATGCGGGCGATCAAATTGCCGATTGCAGGGCCGATAACGACAAAGCCTGCCAGCAAAAGCAGACCCCACAAAATCACCAGCGCAAGATAGAAGCCACCGATAAAGGATGCGTAGGTGCCCAGAACCGCCAAGCCCTTGGTTGCGATCACGGCAGCGACGGCGGCAAATACCGCAAATGGTGCCAGCGACATCACATAGCCGGTTAGCTTCAACATGGCGTGGGAGACCCTGTCCGCAAGGTCTGCCAAAGGCTTGCCCTCTTCGCCCATCGCTGTGACGGCGACACCGAAGAATATTGAGAACACTACGATTTGCAGAATTTCATTGTTGGCCATGGCTTCGACGATGGACTTCGGCACCAAATGAATGATGAAGTCCTTCAATGTCAGGGCTGTGGGTTTAATGTCACTGACAGCGTCGACCGGTGGGATTGGCAGATTGAGGCCAACACCTGGGTGCAAGAGGCTGGCAATCACGGCACCGAGGGTCAAGGATACCAATGAGGCCGCCAGGAACCACGCCATCGTCTTGATTCCGACGCGGCCCAAAGTGGTGGTGTCGCCAATGTGGGCGATACCGGCAACCAGGGTTGCAAACACCAAAGGTGCGATGATCATCTTGATCAAACGCAAGAAAACGTCGGTCACAATCTTAAAGTTGGCCGCCCAAACCTCTTGGCCTTCTTTGGGGACGAATTGGAAAATGGCGGCACCGACCGCAATCCCCAAAACCATAGCGGCGAGAATAAAGAGTGTGAAATGCTTGTTCATGCGGCAGCCCTGTTTCTAATCTGGACACACAGCAGGCCACGAGGTTTCAAAAACCCTGTTGATCCCGCACACCTGTTGTCCACCCCCGTGCGACTTAGCGACTAGACTTATGCTTCATTCAACTTGATGTGAAGCTTTAATAGCCGTCTGGTGGGGGTAAGGGCCGAAATTGCGCCTAAGATGAGCAGGTTAAGCGCTTATACCGCTATCAACGATCCAAACGCCTCACGATGAATTGACCCTATGGCGATTGGCTCTGTGTCACATCGATCCCGGCTTAGACTTTTTCGCAAACAGCCAGTTGGATTTGCATGACCGCCTTTTTTCAAAAGCCTCTGTGGCTTCGCATCCTCATCGCTATGGTTCTGGGTGTTATCTTGGGCTTTGGTATCCGGCCGGATGGTTATCTCAATGGTCTGATCGACGGTGAGGCTTGGTCAGCAGGACTGAAATTGTTGGGTGACGCGTTCATCCGCTTGATCCGGATGCTCTCGGTGCCGTTGATTTTTGTATCAGTTGCGGCCGCGGTGGTCTCGATTGGCGACTTGAGCCGTTTGGGAAAGTCCGGCGCGCGGATCGCCGCCCTCTACATCCCGTCAGGTCTGCTGGCTGCGTGCCTGGGTGTTGCTTTGGCCATGTTGCTGCAGCCGGGTGCGGGGATCGACGCACCTGCCGGCTTGTCCGCCCCAACCGTGAAGCCCCCACCGACAGGGGCTGATATCCTAGCGATGTTTATTCCCGCCAATCCAGTAAAGGCACTGGCTGAAGGCGATATGCTGAGTGTGATCGTGTTTGCGATCCTTTTAGGTATTGGCGTTTTGGGCGCGCGGGAGGCAGCAAAGCCTGTGGCCGATGTTCTGGACGGTGCCGCGCACGCCCTTACCAAACTTGTCACCTATATAATGGAACTAGCCCCGATTGGTGCCTTCGCTTTGATGGCTTGGGCTGTTGCTTTGATGGGTGCGGATGCTTTGGTGAAACTCGCTGCGCTCATTGGGACGGTCTATCTTGGCTGTTTCATTTATGGCTTTGTTGTTTATGGCAGCTTTATCAAATTTGTGTTGGGCCTTCCTCTTTTGCCATTCTTTAAGGGGATGTCAGAGGCGATGGCTGTGGCCTATTCAACCTCGTCGTCCAATGCGACCTTGCCTGTCACCATGCGCTGTATGATTGAAAAGTTGGGCATTTCTCGACGGATGAGTGCCTTTGTCTCATCCATGGGCGCAACAGTGAATATGGATGGTACGGCCATGTATATCTGCATTGTGACCATCTTTGGCGCGCAATTGTTTGGTATTCCGCTGGACGGCGGGCAATTGGTCGCCATTGTGATTGCCGCCTCACTTGGTGCCATAGGCGCAGCAGGCATCCCCGGCGGGTCAATCGTCTTTATCCCGCTGGTTCTGGGAATCGCCGGAGTTCCGGTGGAAGTGATTGCCATCATCCTAGGCGCGGACCGGATCATGGACATGATGCGGACAGTGGTGAACGTGCTGGGCGATAGTGCTGCTGCAGTGGCTGTCGCCAAGTGGGAGGGCGAGCTCGATGTCGAGGCCTATAAGGGCAATCAAGTTCGTGAAGAGCGCCCGGTTTAAGCCTTGGTCAGCTTGAGGCTGGGCCAAATGATCGGCGCAATGCCCTCGATGCCGCCCGTGACCCGTTCGCTGACCAACCAAGACGATGGGAAGAACCAGACGCCGGTGACCGGACAGGCCTTCATCAAGATATCTTCCGCCGCCAAGGTCTTCACCAAGCGAGCTGCAGGTTCACTTTCGGCGCGCGCATCCGATAGTGCCTGATTGAAGGCTGGGTCTTTCCATTGGTGGGAATAGGCTGTCCCGCCTTCGCCCCATGAGGCCATCAGGTCAATGGCATCGGACTTCATGCCCTTATCAATGCGGACAATGGCGGCTTCAAAATCAAAGCCATTCAGGCGTGAGACAATTGCACTGGAATCAGCGGCAAACATCGTGGCCTCAACCCCAATTTGCTTCCACATATCGACCATTTGGATGGCCGCGCGTTCGCGGTCATCCTTGGTGACCAAAAGTTCAAACCTTAAAGGATTGGAGGCATTAAAGCCCTTTGCACTCAAGATTGCACGGGCACCCTCTGGGTCATATTTGGGTTGGGCTTGATCGCGAACATAGCGCCCTGCAGGCTCAACGGATCCGCGCATCACAGCATTGGCGATGACGCTCCGGTCAAAGCCCATAGCCAAAGCGCGTCGAACATCGGCGTCTTGGAATTGTGGTTTCTTGGTATTGAAGCTCATATAGACGAGGCGTGGGGCTGGAAAGCGCTGGTACTGGGTGCCAAATTCCTTGGTAAAGTCGGCTGCGCGGAGCAACGGTGGGTCTTGTGCCAGATCCAGATCGCCAGATTGGAACATGCGCAAGCGCGTCGAGGAATCCTCAATTGCTTCAACACTAATCTGGCTGGGCATGCCCTCAACCCAGCCGCCTTTGGGATTTTTGTCGAACACAAGGCGCGTCTGTGAGCGTTCAATTGGCTTATACGGGCCAGAGACAACGATCTTGTCAAGCTCGGTCCATTTTTCGCCGTGGGCAGCGATTGTATGCAGTGGAACAGGATAGAATTCTTGCATCCGGCTCCAAAAGGCGGCGTCAGAAACGGCCAATTCGATGACGAGGCTAGTGGGGGTCGGTGCAGACACGCCGATGGTGGTGGGGTCTTTTCCGTCTACAACGCAGTCGCGATAGCCTTTGATCATATAAAGTTCTGATGCGTCGGCATAAGCGGTCTTTTTGTCAGCACCTAAGCGTAAGCTGTCTAGAACATCTTTGGAATCAATGGCCTTACCATCTGACCACGTCAGGCCTTGCGCAATTTCAAAGGTCCAAGTTTTGTTATTATTGCTGGGCGTCCAAGAGGTCGCAAAGCCTGGTGCCGGGCCACCCTTGGGCCCATAGCCGACAACGGGCAGATAGAATTGCCGGAACAAAAGGGCGGCCGCAGCAAATTCGGCCTTCAGGGGATCTAAAGAATCGGGTCCGCCGCCTAGACCCACTCGCAATATATCTGCGGGGGCCGCGCCCTTACCGCAGGCGGATAAGGTCGATAATGCGGGGACGACAGCGAAGCTGGATAGCAGGGTGCGGCGATTGATTTGGCTCATGGCCTGACAATGCCGCCCAATCTGCCGACGTCAAGTGCACAAGCGCGTCATTGCGCCTGTTTGTGTGCTCGCATGGCTTCTCTAAAGCGTTCAAACAAATAGAAACTGTCTTTAGGACCCGGGCTGGCTTCTGGGTGATATTGCACCGAGAAGACGGGTTGATCGGCCAGTGCGATGCCGCAATTAGAGCCGTCGAACAGGGAAACGTGGGTTTCCACAACACCGTCGGGCAGGCTTTCACGATCAACAGCAAAGCCATGGTTCATCGAGACGATTTCAACTTTGCCCGTTGAGAGGTCTTGCACCGGATGGTTCGCACCGTGATGGCCTTGCGCCATTTTGACGGTCTTCGCACCGAGGGCGAGGCCCAGCATTTGATGGCCCAAGCAGATGCCAAAGACGGGCACTTTAGCTGCAATGATCTTTTTGATGGTCTCAACGGCATAAGTGCCGGTCGCGGCAGGGTCGCCCGGCCCATTTGACAAAAGAACTCCGTTTGGCTGGAGCGCGAGCACCTCTTCTGCCGCAGTATTGGCGGGCATCACATGGATTTTGGCGCCGGTTGAGCCAAGGCAGCGCAAGATGTTTTCCTTGACGCCAAAGTCTAGCACCACCACTTTCAGGTCTTCTTGTGTGTTGGCGACGCCGGCTCCGGCGGGCCACACCCATTGGGTGCCATCAAAGTCGTAAGGGGCCGTGCAAGAGACATCCTTGGCAAGGTCCAAGCCTTCAAGGCCAGACCAAGCGGCGGCTTTGGCTGCTAAGGCTGCGACGTCGATCTTGCCATCTGGCGCATGCACGATCACGCCATGCGGCATGCCATGTTCGCGAATACGGACCGTGAGTGCGCGCGTATCAATTCCGGTCAGGCCAACGATGTTTTTTGATTTCAGCCAAGCATCAAGCGATGCCGTTGAACGCCAGTTTGAGGGGCGGGTTATGTCCGCGCGCATCACGGCACCGCGTGCGCCGAACGCCGCTGGTGGGGACGCATCTTCTTCATCTTCGTTATTGGTGCCGGTATTGCCAATGTGGGGGGCGGTAAAGGCAATGATTTGTCCGGCATAAGACGGATCTGTCAGAATTTCCTGATACCCAGACATCGCCGTGTTAAAACAGACTTCGGCGACTGCTTCACCTATTGCGCCACAGCCGTGGCCCCAAAAAACAGTGCCATCAGCCAGAACAAGGGCGGCGGTGGGTTGGCGCGCGAAAGCGAGCGCGTGATCTTGCGCAGAGGTCAAGGTGGTGCTCCCGGGATTTTGTTGCTGTTAAGCCCGTGAGCGCGTGAGGTCAAATCAGGATGGCAGCAATGTCCATATTGCGGTGTCTGCAAAGCTTATGAGTTTTCTTTGAGATGCTGGTCGCGCAAGACCCGCATGCGCTCTGAAGGGGTGGCCGATGTAGAAGCCTCTAGAAGAGACGCGCGCATCGAAGCCCGCTTCTCATGAATGGCGACCAAGATATTGCCCATCGGCACTCCGGATTCGACCAAAATGGCTTCTCCAACCTGCAGGCTGGCTTCCAAGGTTTCCGGCACCGCTTCGCGAACCCCCAAACTATAGAGGTGGACCGCATGGGCAGCGTCTCGGCTGCGGGCCACAATCGGCAGATTTGGTTGCTCAAGGTGGGCTGCAGTCACAACTTGGTCGACGGCAGAGCCGCCATCCATGGTGACAACCAACGCGCGGGCTCTCTCAATCCCGCAAGCGCGCAAAAACTCGCCGCGTGAGGCATCGCCAAGATAGACCTTTTTCCCAGCCTTGCGGGCGCGTCGCACCCGATCAATATCGGAATCTACTGCAATGTAAGGGATTTTCTGTTCGGCCAATAACTCGACCGCGACAACCCCGACACGGCCATAGCCAGCCACAATGACATGCGGGCTATCGGTCTGGCTGGCCTGTTGGGCCAAATCTCTCTCCTCGGCCTCAAGCGGCAATTTGGCGTTGGTTGCTTGCATGCCATAGCGACCTAATAAAGGGATCACGCACATGGTGATGGCGGCGACGAGGAGCGCAAAGTCTGCTTGCTCGGCAGGCAAGACGGAAAGGCTGGTCGCAAGCCCTAAAACCACAAAAGCAAATTCCCCACCAGGGCCCAGGATGAGACCGGCCTTTATTGCTGCGGGCCGTTTTATCCCGAAACTTGGGCCAAGAGCGGCAACCACAGCAGCCTTAACGATGATTAGGCCGACTATAGCCCCTAAAATTTCAAGCGGCCGCTCTAATATTTTACCAATGTCGACGCTCATGCCGACCGAGACTAAGAAAACACCAAGTAGAAGGCCCTTAAATGGCTCAATCGTGGCTTCGACTTCGCGGCGATATTCGGTCTCTGCAAGGAGTAGCCCTGCCAAGAATGCGCCGAGAGCCATGGAAAGTCCTGCAGCCGCACTGCCAAGTGCCGTGGCGATTACAACCAGCAAGCAGGCGGCCATGAAGATTTCAGGGCTGCGGGTTCTGGCCGCTTGGCGGAACAGCGGGCGCAGCACAATTCGCCCAATCACAATGGTCAATGCCACC
>CALRLV020000090.1:0-9604 GCA_943368895.1 Ferrovibrio terrae | reverse complement strand
CAAGGCTTGCAGCTTGGCGCTTTCTTTTGCGAGGTCGGCATCCACAATGGCCCCAATCCCGTTGCTCAACGCGTCTTGCAATTTCCCGACAAAGGTACGGTGCACTTCCAAGCGCTTTGCACCAGCACCCCAGGTCGCCAATTGGGTCCCCAAAGCGTTGATGGAAGCATTGACGTTGGTTAGAGAAGTGGTGGCGTTTGCGGTTGAGGCAACGTCATTCAGCGCTGTCACCGTCACAGTCGCACTACCCAAAGCCAAGCTGGCGCCGTTGATGGTGATGGTGTTACCACCTGCGGCGTCACCCAGTGACACCGCGTTGCTTGGTGCTGCTGCGATCATGTTGGCACCGTCAAACGAAGCGTTAGCAACGATGCTGGTGATTTGGTCACGCAATTGTGCAAAGTCGGCTGCCAGAGCAGCCTGAGCGGAAGCCGAGTTACCAGCTTGCGTGCCGGCCAAAGCTTTGCCCTTCATTTCGTTCAACAATTCCATGATGCTTTCACCAGCAGCGATACCGGTGTCGAGGATGGAGGCTGCACGATCGGCTGATTCCCGTACGCGGTCATAGGCTCCGACGTCGGAACGCATTTTGTTGGCAATGGCGAACAGAGCGCCATTGTCTTTTGCTGAGGCAACCTTCAAACCGGTGGCAATCGCGTTTTGCGATTTTGCCATTTGGCTATTGGTGCGGTTCAAAGTTTGAAGCGCAACCATAGCCCCTTCATTCGTATTTACGCTGATCATTCTTGATCTCCTTACTGGTACATGTCGCACGCCCGTTGAGCGTGGAAGTCATTCAGACCAGCTTGGAGTTTAGGATTAAGGTCGCGTTTTTTGGTTTGTTACATCGATACAATTTTATCTAACCCCGGGTAATCAAAGTGAAATATAGCATAAAATCAAGGTTTCTACATTATAATAAGATTATATTGATCCCATTTCTTTATGTAGACATTATATATCCTTTATAAAAATATTATATAAGAGCCAATACGTATTTCATTGAGATGGAATAGCTAACACGAGTCGACGTCTGGGAAATGAAAAAGGCGGGCCCCGCAGGACCCGCCTTTTTTAGTGTATCAAAATTCGCTGTTAAGCGACTTTCCTCAGCTTAGCGGGATGTCCCGACTGAGTTAGCAACCTGGTTAAAGCGGCTGCCCATATTGTTGCCCAAACGACCTAGGGAGGTGATCAGAACAACGGCAATCAAAGCTGCGATCAAGCCATATTCAATGGCCGTCGCACCAGATTCGCCCTTGCGAAACTTTTGCATAAACTTTTTCAACGGACTCTTCCTTCTGACATACGCAGGTCTCATGACAACGTCTTGTTGCGCCGCCTTTTAGACCCGAGCTTGATTATAGTTTGAACTAATCAAAAGAAGATGAATAAACATCAGAAAAATTGAGAGGGTCGAGATTATATGTTCTTTATAAAAAATCGTGTAAGTATCTGTATTTTAATTATATTTGAACCAGTTCAATGCGAGGCTCAGAGATATAATGAACTTATAATTACTTGGACCGATGCCGTCACATTAACCGGAATTCTCTCAGCTTCTCTTAAAATTTCATCCGCCAAAGCGCATTTAGCTTGATAAGCCAAGGGTATTGCTAAGTCAGCTGGGGATGCTGACCACAACAGGTCAGACTTGCAAAGCCGCCGCATGAGCCACGGCCGGAACCCAACACCAAGAGTATGGCGCGGCACCTAGGCCACTCACCACGCACATCTTTTATCAGGCCAAAATGGCCACTTACGAATTCAACCGTGCCTTTACAGTCACCACCCAATAGCCCCGTTAGTAAATCTTTTGACAAATATTGAGTGATAACTTGGTCTTCCCTTGCAGGACGACCCGCGTTGTTATCACCTATAATCACTGCCAGTTCTCAGCCGCAATCTACCATTCCCGCCGAGCTCAAAAAGCAAGCTTGGGCGAGTGTGGGCCTGCCGATCTTTGCGCTTGTATCGATCGTTCTGGTGATGGCACTGGGACTTCTGACTTATTTCGCAACCGCGCAGGATCGTGCTTATGAGGCCAATTCTCGACAGCTCGTCGCGAATGAAATTAATGGCCACGTCACTGGTGTGAGGGACCTCGCACTCGACTGGAGCAATTGGCAGGTGGCCTATGAAAATGTCACCAATCATTGGAATGACGCTTGGATCAAGGAAACCTTCTTCACAGATCTTGTGGACTATGTTCGCATCGTGCGCGATGGCCGGTCGCGTTTTTCTTGGGCTGCGGCGAATATCCCCGCCAATAGCGATACAATTGATGCGGCTCTGCGCAAGAACTACGAGGCATCTTCCACAATCAAGAGCAAAACGGACGTCTTCCATGCCGGCAATACGCTGTTTATCATGTCCATACAGCCCATCCTCCCCGAGCAGGACAATGGACCCGTGCGGGATGATCTGGTTCTGATCAGAGCGCTGGATCAGACTGAACTCAAAACCCTCGGCGAGTCGTTGGGCCTTGAAAACCTGCGGGTCGCACCGGGGCCCGAAGACCTGCGTCACAAATCGGTTGTTAGTCTCGAAATGGGTGGCGTCGTGCTCGTTTGGGACCATGAGCATCCTGGCAGTGCAGGATTTTCAAGGCTTGCCCTCTTCGTGCTCAGCTGGGTAGTTTTGGCTGGCTTTCTCGCGTGGCTCGTGGCGCGCAACCAAGTTCATAAACAAATCGCGTTGGCTTCTTCACAGCAGGCGTCTTTAGAATCCAGCCGATTGAAGT
This sequence comes from Ferrovibrio terrae, assembly GCA_943368895.1. Classification (GTDB taxonomy): domain Bacteria; phylum Pseudomonadota; class Alphaproteobacteria; order Caulobacterales; family Aquidulcibacteraceae; genus Aquidulcibacter. The sequence goes on along the minus strand of CALRLV020000090.1, from coordinate 6,861 downwards.
CGCAGTTTCTGTTTACGATGAGCCACGAATTGCGGACGCCGCTCAACTCCATCATCGGCTATTCAGATATTCTTGAGGAGGATCTTGAAAAGTCACCCGAGCTCGCCAGCCCGCATGATGCTCGCCGTATTCGCCACGCAGCGGATCACTTGCTGACATTGATCAATGAGGTGCTTGATCTTTCAACGATTGAATCGGGCAAGTTCCAACTCAATCCCGGCCCTGCCGATATAGAGTCGATCCTGCAGGACGTCGCAACTACTTTGCATCCAATCGCTTCAAAGCAAGATACCGACCTTGCGGTTAGTGTGGAGGAGGATATCCCAATTCTCGCCATCGACGGCCTTCGTTTGAAACAATGCGTATTGAACTTAGCCACTAACGCCTGCAAGTTCACCCAGAATGGTAACGTGGACATAAGGGCCCAACTCGACCGCGAGTTTCCGACGCCCAAACTCACGATTGTGGTCGCAGACACCGGTATCGGCATCGCACAGGCAGATCAAGCGCTCCTGTTCGAACCTTTTGTCCAAGTCGACAGCTCCGCAACGCGGGCACAAGAGGGTACAGGTCTCGGCTTGGTCATTACCAAAAGGCTCGCGCAAGCAATGGGCGGCGATGTGACCCTGACCAGCACCCCCGGCCTTGGATCAACCTTCACCCTCAGCGTCGCGGCCCAACCATTCGATACGCCCACCATGATAGCCTCAGCTGCCTAGTCCTTGGCCATGCCTAATCAATGGCTGTTCCAAGTCATTTGGCTTCGCGCCAGCAATTAACGTCCAGCTTGCAGGTGAGTCCGGCAGGCCCTCATCGGATCCAGCGGATTACATCAAGCAAAGTGGCCAAAGCGCTGGCAACATAAGTGCCTGCGGCAGCTTTAAGCACCTGACGGGCGCTAGCGAGATCGTCTTCATGCAGGAAGCCGCCATGTTCCAAAACAGGCAAGGCGCGCTTGAAGCTGGCGTCGATTTCCATCGGCAAGGTCAACACATGCATCAACACCCGCCCGCTCATCAGCACGACGAGTGCACCGATTTGTAGCAGGGCGATCACCGGTGACTTGATGATAATGCCAATCAAAGGAATGGAGATCAGCATCCAGAAAGCCACTTTGTCGAGCCCTGCCAACCCACCTGCCCATTTGGTGCGTGTCACTAAGAATGGGTCACCATCGCGGTGCTGGACGGCGTGGCCAACTTCATGGGCGGCGACTGCCACAGCGGTGACCGAGCGGCCATGGAGATTGCTGGGCGACAGCCGCACAACCCTGGCAATCGGGTCATAATGATCCGTTCCTGGCGGTGTTTCTTCCAAGCCAACATCGGCCAAGCCTGCTTCATCCAGCAAGTGTCGGGCAAGTTCGCCCCCGCTGCCGGGGAAATCGGGTCTCTCGGCGGCATGGCGCGCCATAACGCTCTTGACCCAATATTGAGGGCCAAAAATCAAGGCCAAAAGAGCTAAAATTCCAAGGAGGATCAGGATTGGCATGGTCTCAATCTAGAGCAAACCATTCAAATTGGAAATCACGGATTTCGTACCAGAATGCCTCGGCCAATGTCCTGATTTCCGCGCAAGGGTGCACGTATGGAGCAGACGTAGCCATCCTACGCGAAACTCTCCCCGCGTTCGTCCGCATCTGGTGTACCTATGCTGGGCCGCTTGAGCGCGAGGATAACGATGATCAGGCTGAGGCGCTATTTGATGCGTTTCTTGATGAGGTCGCGCGTGGGGTGCGAGGGTGACGCGGCGGATTATCGGTGTCACTTGGTCTGCTTTGCGCCAAGGGTTGCCATTTGGGGCAAGTTTGGGGATTCTGGAAAGCAGACATTTAACTGGCTAGTAGAATGGGTGCCCTTCACAACCATTGGAAAACATGTTGTGGTGACCAACTATCGTTTTGACGCTTTCTGTTTTCTGCAGGAATTTAATGGCCCTCGCCACAAAAACGCTGATTGCAGTTGCAGGCATAGGCTTGGCGCTAACTGCATTATTGAGTTTGCGGCTCACGCCGGTCAAACCGCTCAGTATATCGCTTTTGGGTAGCGCAGCAGCGGAACTCTCAGGCGATCGCAATGCAGTTGGATTCCTTTCGGCCCAACAGGTTTGCGACCCGTCATTAGCGAGTGTCAATCAACTGTCAGCAAATGGGAAGTTCATCGCGGCCTATCAGGAGTCCGAATTTCTTCCAGACATGAAACGGGTTAAAACTTTTGAGTTACTCAAACTTCAATCCGAGTTTCGTGGTCTAGCTATCACAGGGGCAACTCCACTTAGTTGGTCGCGTTCAAATGATACTTTTATTGCACGAAAGTCAGACGGCTCAGTCGTCTCAGTCGATGCAGAATCCGCGCAGGTCACAACAATTGATTCAGCGGTCAAAGATCAGATCAATCGCTTATCGCGAACGCGTGAATACTTAGGATCTGAGAGTGGGTTTGTCATATTTGGTCAAAGCGATAGAGATCAAGACATAGTGCTCGTCGATCTTGAAAATGCTGGATCGACTTTCAGAATTCCCTCTGAAATTGCGCGTGCAAGGAGCGCGAGTATCTCATGCCCAAAAGAAGGTGGTGCTGAGCTAGTTTGTCGGATGACTCTGGAGATGCAGGAAGCCAAGGATGAAACGCCGTTGGCTCGACGGAAAACTATTGTACAGGTCACTCGTTTCTCTGTTTCAACAGGGAAAGTGCTAGATCAAAAGGTCAAGACGTCACCGGAATTGATAGGGGCACAGTTTGTTGGAGAGTTGCCCAATCAGGCTGAAGTTTGGCTGGGCTATGCTGGCAGTTCACGGAATCTGTTTCTCAAAAGTACCAACAACTCGGTGCAAGAGGTGGACCGTGGGACTGGCGACCTTCGAAATGCCTATTTAACGCCTGACGAAACTCTTCTTTTGGAAAATTTTTCAAATGAAGTTGTCGAATACAAACCGTATAGTTCGATAAGCCCGGCAATTACCTCTAAATCACCGTGGTTGCAGAAATCGCAAAGACTTATTTCAGGTAACGCAGATAACAATCAGTTCGTTTTCACATCAGAACCAAGTGCTAACGACAATAGCCCAGTCGCGTTAGACGGTGGCGTTAGCCGGCGGATATCGCTGGGATGCACTCCAAGCAGATACGCTGGGAAATGGAATTCGCTAGGGAACGCAGGTTACTATGAGTTTTTACCAAATGGCGTGGCACCAATAGGGCTGTTAGTCTTTATCCATGGGGGCCCCTTTCAACGAGCCAGTGCTCAGCCTAACTCACTTGTTTCGGCATGGCTTGATAAAGGCTATGAGGTTTGGGCTTTAGATACACCTGGTACCCCGGGCTTTGGTTTGGATCATTTTTTGCCGTCACCCGCATATATTCGCCAATTTGCAGATCAACTTGAACGGCGGATAAACTCTGAAACGCGTCCGTCAAATGTGGCTCAGGTCGATAAGTTTAAAACCGTTCTACTCGGTCACAGCTTCGGCGGATTTGCACTCCTCCAGCTAACAAAGGTAATGCCAAAGGTCTCTCCGTCAGCTCTGGTGCTGGTCAATTCATCTTGTAGAGACTTTTTCACACTTCGGAACTCCACTGGCCAGTCAGTTCTGTACGCCCACGCGAAGGCAGTAGGCGAGGCATACCAACTACTCCATGAAGGGCGTGCTGATGCGGGAAGTTTATGCAGAGCGAGCATGGCGAACCCTGTTTTCGTTTTCACGAGTGAAAACGATACAGTCTTACCAAAATCTCACTCCGAACGTATCGCAAGGGCGTCAAATGTCGAGCTTTCAAATTTGAGAAATGAAGGCCACAGTGTTCAGCAGGCCGGCGCACGATTCATCGTAGACTCTGTCGTTGAAGACATCTCACTGAAATAGTCAGCGGGTTGGAGTTGAAATTCTTCTTATCCATTGAGAATTGAACAGTTCTCTCGTCTTTCTGCTCGCAGGTATGAGGCTTTGCCGCTCAGTTGAACGTCTGCTTACCGACCCCAATCAGCCCAAAGCAGACCAGCCGCTTTCGGCCAGAAGTCGTCAATTTTAACTAGGATAAATCAGCTGTAGCTGAGCTGAAATAGCATTGTATCTTCCGTGCGTGAGCGAACCAGACAAAACTGCCAGCCGACTTCTGGCACCATGGCTGACCAATTCACGCCGCAATAAACCGACAAGGGTCATCGTAAGTCGCACTTTGAATGAGTGCGGTCTGCTGGAATTGCAGATTTATCTGCAGCTCACTTGACCCACCAAAGCCCCCAAAACCGTGGTAGCAAATTGGTAGCAAACCAAAAATAGGTATCTAATATGACCTATTTTGAAGCTCGATCCCGGCCGTAAAATATTGATTTTTTAGAAAAAACTGGTGCCGCAAACAGGATTCGAACCTGCGACCCCATCATTACGAATGATGTGCTCTACCGACTGAGCTATTGCGGCACGTTTTCGATGTGGGGCAACCCACGTCTTGCTTTCGCCTTTTGGGGCGAAAGATGGGGCCTGATACAACGACGCAGGGGTTTGAGCAACTGTTCGTGAACACGCTCTTGCATGCAGGGCGCGCGCTCCCAATCTATGTGGCATGGCTTGGAAATGAACCCGGCCGCCAAGGAGATTAGACCGATGTTTGACGCCAATAAGATTTTCGCTGCGCTGCAAAGCGAACTGCCCAAGGCAATTTCTGCCATCAAGACCGAAGGGCAGGCCGGTGTGGATCGGGTGAAGTCAGACACAGATACGAAGAATATTGCCTTGGGTGCGGGTGCCGCCGGCGTCCTCGGTGGTCTGCTTCTCTCGGGCGTCGCGGGCAAGTTTGGTCGCCAAGCCGCCACGCTCGGCAGTCTCGCGGCCTTGGGTACCTTGGCCTATAATGCCTATCAGAAACATCAAGGGCAGGCCGGGTCTGAAACCGCGCCCAGCGGTGCGTTTTTACCCAGCAACGCGCAGGATCAAGAAGCTGTGGGAAAAGCGACTATTCGCGCCATGATCTCGGCCATGAAGGCGGACGGCCAGATTGAAGCGACGGAGAAGGCCAAATTGTTTGACCATCTGGCCAAAATTGATCTTTCGGACACCGAGAAAGCCTTCTTGTTCGATGAATTGGCCAAGCCGCTGGATATTGCCCAAGTCGTGGCTGATGCCACTTCGCCCGAGCTGGCGCTAGAGATTTACGCGGCCTCACTTGTGGCGATCAACACCCAAGGTCCAGCAGAAAAGGCCTATTTGTCAGACCTAGCGACCCGCTTGAAGCTGGATACCGCCCTGGTTGCCAAATTACATGATGAGGCTTTGTTGCCCGCTTAATGCGCCGCAGACAAGGGAAAAAGGTCGGCCCAGCATGCGCTGTGGCCGACTTTTTTATGCGGCTTCAGAGGCCGAGGATTGGGTGGTGAAAGCGTGAATGGCCGCTGCAGAGCGGGCGGCGCGAAGGCCATCGCGAACGTCCTGACGGCGCAACAGACGTGAGATCCGCGCCAAAGCCTTTAGATGGTCGGCACCTGCTTCTTCGGGCGAGAGCAAAAGCACCACAATATCAGCCGGGCGGCCATCAGGTGCTTCAAAGTCAATTGGAGGGTCCAACAGGGCCAAAACCGCGGCCGGGGCTTTCAGGCCTTTTAGGCGCGCATGCGGGATGGCAACTCCTTCGCCAACACCAGTACTGCCCAAACGCTCCCGCTCGAGGGTCGATTCAAGCGTGGCTGAAAGGTCTACCCCATAGGCAGATACAGCCGCTTCGGAGAGGGCCAAAAGGACTTCATTTTTAGTCTGTGCTTTGATCCGGAAAACGATGGCGTCAGCGCGGATTAGGTCTGCAAGATCTGGCATAGGGTCTTTTCTCGAGTCGACCTGCGCCCCCGCACAGGCCGACTGGTTTGAAAAATTCTGCGTCGTGATCAGCCCGATACACTAGGGGCCGGATCAATCCAACCAATATTCCCATCTGAACGCCTATAAACAACGTTAAGCGCACTCGATCTGGGGTTTCTGAACATCAAAAATGGCGCTTCGCCGAGCTCTAGCTGCAAGACGGCTGTGGCCACAGGCATCGTGCGAATCACGGTTTTGGTTTCTGCGATTACAACGGCACCGGCTGGCACGCTATCATCCTGGCCGTCTTCTGCCTCATCCATATCATCCGATTCAATGACATTGTAGCTGGCCTCTTCACGCGGCAGAGGCGCGTGGTGCTTGGCGTGATGATCTTTCAAGCGGCGCTTGTAGCGGCGTACACGCTTTTCAATCTTTTCCAAGGCGGCCGCAAAAGCTGCATGGGGCTCTGACGCTTCGCCATTTGCTTCCAGCGTAATGCCCGAGTCGAGATGGACGATGGTTTCAACATGGTAGAGGTGGCGCTGCTTATCCAAAGTCACGATAGCTTCGCCGTCGCGCGACACATAACGGCCTACGCCGATCTCAAGATCTTCTTGGATTTTACCCCGTAAAGCTTCCCCGACATCGATGTTGCGGCCTGTGACTCTGACTGTGAGATTGCCCATCTGAGGTGCCTCCATGTACTTGGGTGCGGTGGATATCCACCGTCACATCAGTGTTGCATTGGAACTTTGCTTTGGGAAGATGATTTTGCGCTGAAGTGCGGCCACATCAAGGCAAATTGACCTATTGGGCCAAGATAAATAATATATTTATCAAAAGATTAACTGGTTCGATCAACTAAACCGTCAGCCGAACAAACGGGTTTATCAGCCAGCCCGGCTCATGGTCCGGCGACGCTGCACAGATGACGGAATCCGAAGCGCTTCGCGGTATTTAGCTACCGTCCGACGTGCAATATCGACGCCCGTTTCACGCAGGATTTCCACGATGCGATCATCCGACAACGGCGCTTCTTGCATCTCGCCGTCGATCAGGCTCTTAATCCG
>CALRLV020000089.1:0-9609 GCA_943368895.1 Ferrovibrio terrae | reverse complement strand
TCTTGGGCCTTGCGACCCTGATTATTCTTTAGGGCTGAGCCGAACAGGCAAGGGGGCATTACAGAGCTCCAGCTTGCCAGCCTTAAACTTGGTCCAGCTGTCGCGCCGGTTTCTTCGACTTTCAAGTATCTCGGAATAGATCGCATGATCTGTCCGCAGGGCCTCTAGGCTGATTTGCTCTGAGACAGGCAGTCTAGATCCCAATTCTGCTTTGATAATTTTGGGCTTGAATTGGCCAGAGGCATAAAAGCCCATGGCCTCGCTTCCGCGCGGCAAAGTCGCAAATTGATCCATCCCATCTACAACGCGGCCCAAAAGCGTGACATTGCGGTCGAGTGCGCGCGGGCTGTGGCCATTGACGGCATAGAGTTCAGCCGGACCACCAGAATCGGCCCCTTCATCGCGACCGGCCCCAACCATGCCATAGCAATGGGGCAGCCAATAACGTTTGACCTTCGGGTCCCAAGCCACAGGCCAATTGCGCCAGAAGCCAACTTTGGGCGCATAGACGTCGCCATCCTTAAGTTCCAACGGCTTGAACTCCGCGCCATAGGCACGGTCAAACTCTGCCGCCATGCGGCCAGCCCTAAAGCCTTGGGCAGTTGCTGCGGCACCATCGCCCCATTGAACGACGTAATTATCTTGGCTGCGCACAATCTCACGCCCGTTAAAGAAAGCTTTGGCCAGCAATTCATCCAAGGCCTGCACATGATTGGGCGCGAAGTCTGGTGCTAAAAGAATAATCACACGGGCTGGGGTGGCGGGGCCCGTTTGGGTTGGCTCGAAATAAAGATAGAGCAAGCGGCTTTGATCCAACTTCGCCCAAGCATCCTTTGGCGCAGCAGCGATCAGCTCAGAGCTCGTCAAAGTACGCCAAGGTTTTGTCGGCGCTGTTGGGTCGGATTGCGCCAAAGCCTGCCCCGAACTCGCAGCAAAAGCCAGCGCCCCAATCCCAAAAGCGCGCTGTAGAAGGCTCGATCGCTTGCCCAACATGGTCTGATCCTTACTTATTCCGGTGTGTCGCGAGCGTTGGAAGGTGCAGGAATGCCCCCCACTTGTCGAGCAGCCTATGTGGATAAAAACGGCACCAATCCTGCACAGCCAGTCTCATCGGGCGGAATCCGTCTCTTTTTGGAACGAAAAATGTCCAGACTCACTGCGTCTCGCGCTGCATTGGACCTGATAGCCAGTTTTGAAGGCTTCCGTGCTCGTGCGGCTAAAACCCCCGATGGGCGGTGGACGCTGGGCTTTGGCCATGTTGCTACCGCGCGCGAAGGCCTGTCGGTGTCGCGTGCCGAAGCCGAAGACTTGCTGCGCTGGGACCTTCGCCCCGTCGAAGACATGGTGCGCCAGTCCGCTTTGACGCCCTTAAACCAGAACCAATTTGACGCTTTGGTGTCGTTTGCCTTCAATATTGGCGTGACGAACTTCGCTACCAGTGACGTGCTGCGCTACTTAAACCAAGGCCAGCCGATTGCTGCAGCGCTTGCCTTGCATGCTTGGCGGCGCGCTCGGGTGAATGGCCGGGTTTTGGTCATTGATGCTTTAGTTCGTCGCAGAGCCGCTGAGGCCGCGCTTTTCTTAGAGCCCTTGGGGCCGCGCCCCGCAGCGCCCAGCTCGGTTTTAACACCTGAGATTGATTATACCGCAGCACTTTTGTCGCATGCATCTGATCCGCGTGACATCACATTGGGCGTGGAGGCTGATGGCGCAACGATTGCGACTGAGCCCTCCGAGAGCATGCTGCCTGAGCAGCCTAAGGGCGAGCCATTTCCAATCAAAACGGTCGCGGAGACCGCGCCAGTCATAGAAATGAAGACGGCTCCGGTTTTGGACTTCAGTTCTGAAACCAACAACGAGCCGCTTTTGGTCTTAGTTGACAATGATCCTGTTCAGGAAAATGACGCGCCACAGGAAGCGGTGGCGGAAGCCACAGATCCAGTCTTGGTGCCATTCCCCAAAGAGGAGGCTGTGGCTGCCAATCAGTCGGATCAAAGCCAACCTGTGCCGGCCAATGATGGGCTGCCGACTCTAGCGCCTTTCCAACCTGACGCAGATATTGCGGCTGAAGCGTCGCCTCCCGGCAGTGTCCCGATTGCCAGCCCAATGGTGCTTGAACCCGCAAAACCAACGCGTGCTCTGACCTGGGTAATTTTAGGTGTCGGGGCTGTCTTTATGGCGGGCGGCCTTTGGTTTGCCCATCTCATGGGGGCTCTGACGCCGGACCCAGAGGCCAAGACCATAAGCCTGCAGGCGCTCATGGCGATCCTCTCTGCGTGTTTCGGCTTTGTTGCTGTGGTGACCTCAGCGGTATCCTTGGCCCGTGGCCAAGAGAGCGGTGACGAGACGGCCTTACTGCCCTAAATTCTGCCCTGAGTGCTTACCCTTTTGCTTGCACTCGCAAGCGGGCTCGCGCATGGTAAGCCATGCTTAGAAACTCCTATCCCAGCCTCGATTTCGACCTCGGCGAAACTGCCGATGCCATTCGTGAAACCGTTGAACGCTTTGCGGCCGCAGAAATTGCCCCGCGTGCGGCCGAGATTGATCGCAGCGATGAATTCCCGCTCGATCTGTGGCCAAAGCTTGGTGACCTTGGCCTGTTAGGCATTACGGTTGCTGAAGAAGATGGCGGTTCTGGCCTCGGCTATCTTGAACATGTGGTCGCAATGGAAGAAATCAGCCGCGCTTCTGCTTCGGTTGGCCTGTCCTATGGCGCGCACTCCAATCTGTGTGTGAACCAGTTGCGGCGTTGGGGAACGGCGGACCAAAAGGCACGCTATTTGCCGAAACTGATTTCAGGTCAGCATGTTGGCTCGCTGGCTATGTCGGAAAGTGGCTCAGGCTCTGACGTCGTCTCCATGCGCTTGCGGGCAGACAAAAAGGGCGACCGCTATGTGCTCAATGGTGGCAAATTCTGGATTACCAATGCCAAGCATGCCGACACCTTGATCGTCTATGCGAAGACCGAACCCGAAGCGGCTTCGCGTGGCATCAGCGCTTTCTTGATTGAAAAGGACTTCAAGGGCTTCTCGGTCGCCCAGAGTCTCGACAAGCTTGGGATGCGTGGTTCGCCAACGGGTGAATTGGTGTTTGAAGATTGCGAAGTGCCGGAAGAAAATCTGATGGGTCCGCTCAATAAGGGCGCGCAGGTTTTGATGTCTGGCCTCGATTATGAGCGCGCGGTTCTAGCCTCTGGCCCCATTGGCATCATGCAAGCCTGCTTGGATGTGGTTTTGCCTTACATCCACGAGCGCAAACAATTTGGCCAAGCCATTGGCGAGTTCCAGCTGATGCAAGGCAAGATCGCTGACATGTATGTAACCTTGTCGACCACGCGCGCCTATGTCTATGCCGTCGCAAAGGCCTGTGATCGCGGCTTGACCACGCGCAAGGATGCCGCTGGCGCAATCCTGTATGCGGCGGAAAAAGCGACCTGGATGGCTTTGGAGGCCATTCAATGCTTAGGCGGTAATGGCTATATCAATGATTATCCAACAGGTCGTCTTTTGCGCGATGCCAAGCTTTACGAGATTGGTGCAGGCACCAGCGAAATCCGCCGCTGGCTGATTGGGCGGGAGTTGTTTGGCGAGACGGCGAGCTAGAATTTGTGCCGATTGAGACGAGGGGACCTTCAGGTGAAACGTCGTACTTTTTTCGCAAGCTTTGCAGCTCTCTTCGTCGCAGGCACGGCCTTTGCCCAAACGCCTATTCCGACCGTCCAATCTGTGCCTGCGACACCGGTCGAGGTACCTGCGCCGAAAGTCTTCTTGACCACCACGATGGGCGAAATTGAAATCACGCTCGACCCCGTGGGCGCGCCTAAGACCAGCGCCCATATGCTGAAAATGTTTCAGACAAAGCACTTTATCGGCGCGTCTTTCTTTCGCATTGAGCCGGGATTTATCATTCAAATCGGCGATTTGGATGCTCAATTCAAAGGCCGCTATCCACCTCTTAGCCCGGTCGAGCTAGAGACGGCCACCAATAAGCATTTCAAAGGGGCCGTCGCCCTGGCGCGGGGTGATGCCACCAATTCGGGCCATTCCAGCTTCTATTTCGACTTGGCAGACAATCCCTCCCTCAACGCTGACCCAAAGGCCCCACCCAATACGACCGGCTATGCCGTCTTCGGGCGGGTGACCGCTGGCTGGGACGTGGTGGAAGCCATGGCGAAGGTGGAGCGCGCTCCCACAGGTGGCCCATTCCCCGGCAAGGCCCCCGTGGTCCCCATTGTTGTGACCGCCATTCGCACTGACCCGCCACCGCCTAAGCCAAAACCTGCAGCAAAGGCTGCGCCCAAGGCGAAGAAGAAACGTTGAGGGCTATCGTGGTGCCTGACGCGTGAAACGATAGACGTGGCGAAACTGGAACGCACCTTGACCCTTTAGGCGGGTTTCGCGCAGCAATTCATAGTTTGTGTCCGAAATCGTCAAGGTTTCACGTATATCCACGGCTTGATCATTTTCGGTTCCACGGCCCCACAGAACCAAAGTCGTGGGGAGTGAAGCTTTCGCGGTCAGATCACCTGTGATGCGATAGAGGTCTGGCTGGCCGTCCGCTTCTGTTTTTGAGGCAATGGATTCCTGAGCGTCGATCGCGAGCTTAAAGCCGCCATAGACGATCTTGCCAGGCCCATCATCATAGGTGAAGCGCAAATTGACGCTTTGGCCATCTGAGACGAGATCGCCGCGCATCAGCGTAGGCAAATTTACCCGACCATTGGACTGATAGTCGCGATATTCTAGAGTTCCGGTCCAATCACCCGTCAGGCGCGACAGAAGAGCAAGAGGGGCAGTTGTGGATTTGGCTGAAGCCGCAGGCTGCTGCGCAGCGATGGCTGCGGTAAGGACCGGGTCGTTCCCGCTGCGCAAATCACCCACGCTGGGTGCCACCAAAAGGTCGGGCGTCACGCCGCCATTTGCTTCAAATTCTTGGACTTGCATCTGGTTAAATGCATTAGGAACGCGGATCTTAATGCCGCTATTGGGCAGTTTAACATTAAATATCCGCCCAGCGCTTGGTCCATCGCCGCTTCCGCCGGACCGCTCTCCAACAAGGCTTACACGTCCAAGATCGCGCAGCTTTGCAATCAACATGGTTGAGCCTGATCCATTTACCGGGCTTGTTAAGACCGTAACACGTCCGGTGAAAGCTTGGGCTGCCGGCAGGCGTGGCAATAACTCATCGGGTGAGTTTCCCGGGATTTCATCATAGCCAAAAGCAGACTTTGTAAAATCCGATAGAGGCGCATTAAAAATGGCCTCCCTGTCGCCCCACGTGTCGATATGATCGCGAAGATCGCCATAGCGCAAGGTTTTATAGGAAATAGCTTTGTTCCACACATAGGGTTTTTGCGCCAGAAAGTCGGCCAACGCATAGGTCGCATCACCCGAGCCGCCGCCATTTTCACGCAGGTCGATGATCAAATGTTGCGCCCCGCTCGCATTAATTTCCGCAAAAATTTTGTCGTAAAACATGGTTGCATCTACCGGCTTGCGATAGTTCACAAAGGTCGCGATCTTTAGGTAAGCGGTTTGCCGGTTAAGAGAACGCCACGACGTGGACTCACTAAAATTCGACCGATATGCCAGGCCGGGCCAGGGAATCGTTTGCCAGGCTTTGAATGAGAGCGGCTTTAGGACCGCCGAGCGAAGCCGCGCGCTTTGGGGTGTTTTGAATTGAAGCGTGACCTGTGGTGCAACACCAAACACATAGGGATAAAAGTGATCAAAGTCTGATCCCATCAGGTCTGAATCATTGGCGAGGCTTGTTGCGCGTGTCCAAGTCGTCTGCCCATCATGAGGAACAAAGGTGCCCAAAGTTTCAATCAAGTCCGAAACCCGGCGACCATTGATGCGGGTGATCTCAGCCCCAACCACTAGGCCAGACTGGGATGGATCCACACCCACGACGATCATCTTTCCTGCCACAATCTTGAAGCGGAAGGGCAGATGGCTTGCATGGTCTTGCCGCCAAGCTTCCACTTCTGACGGCTGTTCAGCCTTGGTGTGGTTGCAAGCAATTTCTGCCAACGTCAAAGAGATTAGGCGATAGAACTCAGTTGTTTCAATTGGGCGCTTCACCCGCATTTCCAGCGCGGCAAAGGCCAGGTCCATTTGCGCCTTGGTTGCGCGGCGATAAAGGCCTGGATGAATGGTCTCGAGCGAGCGGCGCATCAGCGCGACATCGGCTTGGGCTTCTTGGGCACTCAAGGTGCGGACGGGCCAATTAGTCGCGAGAGTTGCTTGTGATTGTGCGCTGCTCATGGGCGTCTCAGCTGCGACTGCGAGCGATAGTGGGGCGAGCGCGATAAGGCTTGAAAGGGCGATGAGGGTGAAGGGGCGCATGAAGGGGTTCCTGAATGGTGGGGAGGCGGCGTGAAACTTGCCCCTCTTAGGCGGAGAAGGGCCGCTTGCGCGCCTCAAAACCTAAAACGCATGCAGGAATCTATGATTTGAGACGTTGGCCCCGCCGCCAAGCAGACGGGCTCGCACCAGCAAATTCTGAAAAAGCCCGGTTGAAACTAGCCTTGGAGTTAAAGCCCGCTTCAAAAGCAATGGTCATTAAATCTGCTTCTTGGGCCTTTTCGACCATCATTGCTTGGGCCTCTTTCACGCGGCGTGCATTGATAAAGGCGCTGAAACTCTGCCCCAATCCTTCATTCAAAGCGCGCGACACATAGGTCGTATTGGTGCCGAGCTTTCGAGCCAAAGAAGCCAGCGTCAAATCTGGGTCGCGCCAATAGGCCTCAGCCTCCACCACAGCGGAAAATTGCGCACCCATCGCCTGCCAATCCCGCTCTTGGCTAGGTGAGGGTGCCTCTGCTGCGTCGGGCGCAGGTTCTAGAGCGGCATCAAACACAGGATAAAGCACGCCACTATTGCGCCAGCCTGCGACCCCCAAATAAACGCCCAAGCCGGCTACGCCCATATACATCCAATAATCGTCGAAATAATTGCGGCTTGGGTCCAGTTGATCAGCCATGAAAAAACCGAACCAAACAAAGCCCAAGCCCATGACGCCAATCAAAGCGTTACGCACCCAAGAGGGATCAAATTGGGCATCATCGGCCCGGGTCTGGGCAAGGCGGTGCCGATAGGACCGATAGAGCCGCCAAATTATCACGCCATAGAGGCCAATCGAGACAAGGCTCGCGATGGTCAAAATTGGATCGATGAGCGAGGCATGGGCAAAGCTGTCCCACGCGTTTTTAAGTGACAAGGGAAGAGGAAACACCAAAGCTTGGCTTAAAAATTGGACGCCATAGGGCACCAGATGCAGGCCCCATCTTTCTGGCGTGCGGCCATGTATCAGCGCGTAAATGTGCAAATAGAGGAGCGGTCCAAACGATAGACTGGTGGAAAAAGGCGCAAAGCTCAGCCAGGGATAAGTGTCATAAAAGCCAGCAAACCCAATAATATAGGGCGTAACCATCAGAGCAATCGCGAAGATGAGAAGTCCCAAAAAGCGATTGGCAGCTCGATTGTCTGGCGCGATCCACAATAATCCCGCCAACACCACACTTTGGCCCGCCAAGAGCAAGAGGCTGATGCTGAGCGTGCCGAAGGAAACCATGGCCCCAACTTAGGCCGGTCAGGGTGCGGGGGCAATGTTGCTCTAAAATTTTTGCGAAAGCAGGGCCCCAAAGGATTGCCAAAATTTTACTGACTGGTAACGTGTTCGTGAATTGGCACCACTGGCACGGGGGAGATTGGTCATGCTGGACAAAGTAGAAGGCTTGCCTCGGCCTAAAATGATTGACTTCAAAGCCACCCATGAGCGCGACCGAGATGCGGTTTTGGTCATGATTGGTCTATTGTGGTTCGGGCTCTTGGCCGGGTTCATCCCAGACATGTTGCGAAACTTGGCAAATGGCCGAGAGTATCAGTTGGTCACCCATTTGCATGCCGCATCCTCGGTTGCGTGGATGGTGCTGCTGACGTGGCAGACCTTATTGATCCGGGAGCGCAAGCCCGTTGCCCACCGCGCTAATGGCAAAAGGTTCGGGCCGCTCTTAGGTGCCATTGTCGCGGTAAGCGCTGTTGCGACCGTTTGGTTTGCCGACCATGCCCGGCTAGACAAGTCATCATTCAATTCAGCAGTTATGGCCTTCCAACTTGGCCATGTGTTTCCCTTCGCGGTTTTGACCGCCATAGGTTTGGCCAACACTGATCAACCAGACCTGCACAAGCGTATGATGTTGTTAGGCATCATTGGGATTGTAGATGCCGGGTGGTCGCGTTGGGTCGGCCTTGATATTCGCGAACTTGTTGGCGAGGGCTATGCCGGACAGTTGCTTGGCCGCTATCCCTTGTCTTGGGCTCTCATGCTGGCC
Organism: Ferrovibrio terrae; assembly: GCA_943368895.1. Taxonomy (GTDB): domain Bacteria; phylum Pseudomonadota; class Alphaproteobacteria; order Caulobacterales; family Aquidulcibacteraceae; genus Aquidulcibacter. The sequence goes on along the minus strand of CALRLV020000089.1, from coordinate 1,274 downwards.
ATGGCCGCTTATGATAAAGTTACACGCGGACTGCTGCACCCTGCCTTTTTGCCGGCAGTAGGTTTTACCCTCTTCACCCAAATTGCCGCCGCCAATCTTTTCTTTGCCCCTTGGTGGCCTGCCGTCGCTGTGAAGATCCTCGGCGGTTGACGTACCAGCCCCTAATGCGCGTCGTCGACCTTTAAGCTTTCCTTCAGCGCGCGCTTGAGGAATTTGCCCGAGGCATTGCGTGGGATGGCCTCGTTGAGGAACCAGACATAGCGGGGGACTTTGTGCTTCGCCATCAGGGCCACACAATGGTCGCGCAATTCTTGGGCGGTCAAGCTCATGTCCGGGCGAACCAAAATGGCGGCACCGACTTCTTCGCCCAAGCGGTCGTCCGGTACGCCAAACACGCAGCATTCAGCCACGGAAGGATGGCGATAGGCAACCGCTTCGACTTCGACGCAATAGACATTTTCGCCACCGCGCAAAACCATGTCTTTCTTCCGGTCGACCAAGAAGATAAAGCCGTCCTCATCAATGCGGGCCACATCGCCCGTGTGCAGCCAGCCGTCGGTAATGCTTTCTTTGGTGGCATCTGGTCGGTTGAGATAGCCTTTGATGACGGGTGCACCTTTGACCCATAATTCCCCCATCTCGCCGACAGGTAAGAAGTTGCCATTGTCATCCACACAGCGGGCTTCAAAAGTTGGCATGGCAGGGCCACAGCTGGCTGGCTTGTCGACAAAGAAGTCGGCGCTGACGGCGGTGATAATGCCGCAGGTTTCGGTCATGCCATAGCCCGTATTGGGGCGTGCGGTTGGAACAGAGGCATCAATCTTGGCGACGAGATCGGGTTGAACTTGCGCGCCACCCCCGCCCAGCGTCAACAGGCTGGACGTATCGGTCTTGCCAAAATCAGGATGGGTGATGACTTCGCGCGCCATGGTGGGTACGCCACTCATCGCCGTGACCTTTTCAGTCTCAATCAGGCGCAGGGCTTCGCCCGCATCCCATTTATACATCAAAACCATCTTGCCACCGCTGGCTGTGGCAACATAGGCGGCGCAATTATTAGCGGTGACGTGGAAGAGCGGTGTGGTGATGAGGCCAACAGGTGGGTTTGGAACTGGCACACTGGCGGGGTCAATGCCATTGGCCCGCATGGTGGCTAGGCCTTGGACTTGGGCCGAGAAGCTCATGTTCATCAGATTGGCGACACAGCCGCGATGGGTCAGTTGTGCGCCTTTTGGAAAACCTGTGGTGCCGGAGGTATAGAAGATACAGGCATC
>CALRLV020000088.1:0-9627 GCA_943368895.1 Ferrovibrio terrae | reverse complement strand
TGAAATCCGCAAGCGCTTTAACACCCCCGGCATGTCCTTAGGTGCCTTGAGTCCTGAAGCACATGGTACGCTGAATGTGGCCATGAACCGGATTGGGGCGAAGTCGGTGTCTGGCGAAGGTGGCGAAGACCGTGAGCGCTATAAGCCTTTGCCAAACGGCGATAATCCCAACAGCGCGGTGAAGCAGGTCGCGTCTGGCCGCTTTGGCGTGACGGCGGAATATCTGAACCAATGCCGCGAGATTGAGATCAAAGTCGCGCAAGGGGCAAAGCCAGGTGAAGGCGGGCAATTGCCCGGCTTTAAGGTCACCGAGATGATCGCCCGCCTACGTCACGCCACCCCCGGCGTAACCTTGATCAGCCCACCACCGCACCACGATATCTATTCAATCGAAGATCTGGCTCAGCTGATCTATGATTTGAAGCAGATCAATCCCGAAGCCAAGGTTTGCGTAAAGCTGGTGGCCCAATCGGGCATTGGTGCGGTGGCTGCTGGTGTTGCCAAGGCCAAGGCCGACATCATTCTGATTGCCGGCAATGTCGGTGGTACCGGTGCCTCACCCCAGACCTCGATCAAATTTGCTGGCATTCCTTGGGAATTGGGTCTGGCCGAAGCGCATCAAGTGCTGACGCTCAACAATCTGCGGGACCATGTGGTGCTGCGCACGGATGGGGGTCTGCGGACAGGCCGCGATATCGTGATGGCCGCAATGCTGGGGGCTGAGGAGTTTGGTATCGGCACCGCGTCTTTGGTGGCGATGGGCTGTATCATGGTGCGCCAATGCCATTCCAACACCTGCCCGGTAGGCGTTTGCGTCCAAGATGAAGCGCTGCGCCAGCGCTTTACGGGGACGCCGGAAAAGGTCGTCAATCTGATGAGCTTCATCGCCGAAGATGTGCGTGAAATCCTCGCCAGCCTCGGCTTTAAGACCTTGAATGAAGTGGTGGGCCGGACCGACCTCTTGCGCCAAGTCAGCCGCGGAGCTGCTAACCTCGACGACCTCGACTTGAACCCGCTTCTGGTGCGCGTCGAAGGGGCTAAGCCAACTCGCTTTGGCACTGATAAGCCACGCGTGGAAGTGCCCGATACGCTGGACGCGCAAATTCTGCGCGATGCGGCCCCCTTCTTTGAGCGGGGCGAAAAGATGCAATTGGCTTACGGTGTGCGCAACGTACAGCGCGCCATTGGTACACGTTCGTCCAGCGCGATCGTGCGCAAGTTTGGCATGGGTGTCTTGCCTGAGGGCCGTCTAACAGTTCGCCTCGAGGGTTCCTGCGGACAATCCTTGGGTGCTTTTGGCGTCCAAGGTCTGACCTTAGATGTGGTGGGCGACGCCAATGATTATGTCGGCAAAGGCCTATCAGGTGCGACGATTGTGTTGCGACCCCCATCAGGCTCTGGCCTGAAGCCAGAGGAAAACGCCATCATCGGCAATACTTGTCTCTATGGCGCGACCTCAGGCACGCTGTTGGCATCTGGCCAAGCGGGCGAGCGGTTTGCCGTACGCAACTCTGGCGCGTCGGCTGTCGTGGAAGGCATGGAGGCTAATGGCTGCGAATATATGACGGGCGGCTTGGTGATTTCGCTCGGCCCCGTGGGCGACAATTTCGCGGCCGGTATGACGGGCGGTATGGCCTTTGTGTGGGACCCTGCCAACCGCTTGCCCAAGCTGATCAATCCCGACAGCGTGGTTTGGCGTCGCATTGGTAGCCCGCATTGGGAAAGCCAATTCACCAGCTTGCTGGAACGTCATGTCCAAGCTACCGGCTCACCCTTGGGACGGCGGATCTTGGATGATTTGGCCAATGAAATCGGTCATGTCTGGCAAGTCGTGCCAAAGGAAATGCTCACCCGCTTGGCAGAGCCTTTGGATGCTGAGGCTGCTTTGGCAAGCGCTTAATCGACCAAAACAGCCCGTAACCGCTCAGCGGCGGCCTCCGGCGTGAGGTCGCGCTGGGCCATGGCCAGCATTTCGAAACCGACCATGAATTTGCGGACCGTTGCCGAACGCAAAAGCGGCGGATAAAAGTGCATGTGGAATACAAAGCCCGGCGCAGGGCTGCGCGTCGGGCGTTGGTGCAGGCCCATTGTGTAAGGGAAGGGCGCGGCAAACAGGCGGTCAAAGCTGGCCGTCAAGCGCCGCAGAATGTCCGCCAGATGCCCTTGTTCTTCTTCGTTTAGCTCGTCCAATGCCGCGACTGCCCGACGGGGCAGTACTAAGGTCTCAAACGGCCAAGCCGCCCAAAAGGGCACCAAAGCAACAAAATGAGCATTGGCACACAGGATCCGGCTGCCGTCTGCCAATTCGCGATCCAAATAATCCATCAAAAGAGGCGAACCGTTCTTTTCCAACCAAGTGGCCTGCCGTTCGACTTCAATCGCAAGCTCGTTTGGAACACTAGAGGTCGCCCAAATCTGACCATGGGGATGGGGGTTGCTCGCCCCCATCATCGCGCCGCGATTTTCAAAGATGGTGACCGAGGCCAAATCCCTGCGCGCGGACAATTCTTGCCATTGCGCCGTCCAGACTTCTACGACTGAGGCAATCTCGGCCTGCGTCATGCTGGCCATGGTTTTCGAATGGTCTGGCGTATAGCAAATGACGCGGCAAACTCCGGTCTCAGGTTCTGCCACCAGGACGGGATCGGCGGGCGGGCCAGCCTCGCCATCTGGTTCCAGGAGCGCGGGGAAATCATTATCAAACACCCACACACCCTCATATGCAGGATTGACCACACCGCCGACGCGCGTATTGCCCGCGCATAAATAACAAGCCGGATCATAGGCCAAAGCACCAGAAGGTGCGCTTTCTCCCGTCTCGCCTTGCCAAGGTCTGCCCATCCGATGGGGGGAGACCAGTACCCATTCACCGGTTAGCAAATTCTGCCGCCGATGCGGCTTTTGGTCGGTCATACCACTTCCCCTGCGCCGGCCGCTGCCCGCACCACAAAGGCCCCGGGCCGTTGTCCCAGATAGGCGGAATAGGCTTCCAAAATTGCCTCCAGCGCCGTGGCGGCCAAATCTGGTTGCACCAGCGCGATGATGGAGCCGCCAAAGCCGCCGCCCATCATGCGCGCACCATAAACGCCCTCGGTGGCCTGGGCCAAAGCGGTTAAACGATCCACTTCGGGGGTAGAGACTTCCATATCAGCCGACAGACTAGCGTGGCTGGCGTTGAGAAGGCGACCTAGTTCGGTCAAATCACCCTGTTTCAAGGCGATTTCTGCGCGTTGGGTGCGGTTAATTTCGGTCAGCACATGGCGCGCGCGCTTTAGCGGATTGCCGCTCAAATGATCGAGTGCGGTAAGGTCTGTCACTTCCGCCAACAATTTCACGCCCAAAATGGCTGCCGCCGCCTCACAATCGGCGCGTCGACTGGCGTAGCCGCCACTGGTGTGCTGGTGCTTCACCCCTGAATCAATGATGAGGAAGCAAGCCGTGGAAGGTAGTGGGATAGGCTGATAGGCCAAAGTCGCACAATCCAGCATCAAAGCATGGCCTTCGACACCGCAGGCGCTGGCGAATTGGTCCATAATGCCACACGCCATGCCGACATAGGTGTTTTCAGCTGCTTGGGCGGTCAGTGCGAGGTCTTTCCCCGTCACGACCCCGCCACTGAGTGCCAGACCGACTGCGACTTCGAGGGCGGCAGAAGACGAAACCCCGGCACCCATTGGCACATCAGAAGCAATGGCAAGGTCATGGCCCTGTACCGCATGGCCTGCGTCACGCAGGGCAAAGGCAACACCGGCGATATAGTCGCGCCAATCGCCCTGTTTGATGAACTGGTCCAATGACAGCTCGCTTTGGCCCAAGTCACTGCTGACCCTGAGAACGTCTAGTCCATTTGGGCAGGCCGCGACCCAGCAGGCAAAGTCGATGGCGGCGGGCATGACTTTGCCGCCCGCATAATCTACATGCTCGCCAATGATATTGATCCGGCCCGGCGCACGAAAAAGCCTTGGCGTGCCGCCAAAAGCATCCTTAAAGCGTGCGAGAGCGATTTGAGACTGAGTTGGGTTCGTCATGGGAACACCGCTAGGTTTATTTCGGCGCGCTGCCAAGATGGGACACGGACATGAAATTGGGCGTTTGCTATTACCCTGAACATTGGCCCGAAGCTATGTGGGCCGAAGATGCCAAGCGCATGGCTGAGATTGGTATAACCCAAGTGCGAATCGGCGAGTTCGCGTGGAGCCGGATTGAGCCTTCGCCCGGCGTATTTGAATGGGGCTGGCTGGATCGGGCGATTGAGACCTTGCATCAAGAAGGCTTGCACATTGTTTTGGGCACACCGACCGCAACACCACCCAAATGGTTGATTGACGCCCATCCAGATGTTTTGGCCGTGGACGCGCATGGCAGGCCGCGTCATTTCGGGTCTCGTCGTCATTATTGTTTCTCGAGCCTGACGTATCGGGCCGAATGTGCCCGGATTGTCGATGTTTTGGCCCGCCGTTATGGAACCCATCCCGCAATTGCCGCGTGGCAGACCGACAATGAATATGGCTGTCATGATACGATTATCTCTTATTCCAACGCGGCCCGAGCGGGCTTTCGAGCATGGCTGGCCGCGAAATACACCCATATCGACGGGCTCAATACGGCTTGGGGCAATGTGTTTTGGAGTATGGAATATCGCAGCTTTGACGAGATCGACCCTCCGGTTGAAACCGTCACCGAAGCCAATCCCGCCCATCGCCAAGACTGGGCACGCTTTGCCAGTGATGAAGTCGCAGCCTTTGACCGCGTGCAAACCGACATCCTGCGCGCCCATAGCCCGGGTCGCGACGTCCTGCACAATTATATGGGCATGTTTACAGCCTTTGATCATTTCAAACTGGGTGAGCAGCTGGATGTGGCCGCTTGGGATTCCTATCCATTGGGCTTTTTGGAGCAGGCTTGGTGGTCCGAGGTGACCAAGGAACGCTTTTTGCGCCAAGGCCATCCAGACTTTACCGCCTTTCACCATGACCTGTATCGCGGGGTCGGTCGCGGCCGCTGGCAGGTGATTGAGCAACAGCCAGGCCCTGTGAATTGGGCGCCTTGGAATCCGGCTCCCTTGCCCGGCATGGTGCGCGCTTGGACGTGGGAGGCCTTGGCCCATGGTGCGGAATGCGTCTCTTACTTCCGCTGGCGGCAAGCACCGTTTGCGCAAGAACAAATGCATGCAGGCCTCTTGCGACCCGACAGCGTTGAAGCCGAAGCGGCAGGAGAAGCCCGTCAAGTCGCTGCTGAACTTGCAGCCGTTGCCGGAGCCGCAACAACGAAAGCCCCCGTCGCGCTCTTGTTCGATTATGAAGCCATTTGGGCCAGCCAAATCCAGCCGCAAGGTAAAGATTACCGCGGCCTTGAACTTCTGATCCACTTTTACGGTGCCGCGCGCCGCTTGGGCCTATCTGTTGATGTGGTGCACCCAAGTGCCGATTTAAGTGGCTATCAGCTGATCCTCTGCCCTTTGCAGATTTTCTGGCCGGAGGGACTGAGTGCGAAGATCAAGGCCAGCGGAGCCGTCTGCGTGCTTGGCCCACGCACGGGGTCGAAGACCGATGATTTCCAAATCCCTGCCAGTCTTGCCCCGGGTCTGGCGCAAGAGCTGATCCCGCTTGTGGTAGGTCGCGTGGAAAGCCTGCGTCCGGGCCATGTGGAGCAGGCCGGACCCTTCAGAGTGACGCGCTGGCTTGAGCATATCCAAACTGACCTTGTCCCCGAAGCCTATACGACCAGCGGCCACGGGATTTGGTATCACACCGACAAAGTTGACTATCTTGCCTGCTGGCCAGATGCTGCACTGCTAGACGCGGTACTGCGGCGACGCTGCGAAGCGCTGGGCCTTTCCACCTTAAGCTTGCCGGACGGATTGCGCTTGCGCCAACGCGGGGCATTTATGTTCGCGATCAATTATGAGGGCGAGCCCGTGCGTTTGGGTGACCATATCCTAGGTGCTGACAGTCTGGACTATGTCATTGGCGGGCCAGACTTGCCCGCGGCCGGGGTAGCGGCGTGGCGGATTACGTAAGGGGTGGACCCTCAGCCAAGACATCGCCTGCCAGATAGAGTGAGCCGCAGATAAGCACGCGCGCAGGCCCTTTGGTCTGTGCCAAGGCGAGCTTTAACCCCTCCAATGGCGTATCCGCAGGCTTGGAGTCAAAGCCCATCGCGCGTGCCAGCTCTGCCAATTCGGCGGGGGCACGCCCTGCATCCGACGTGCGGATCGGAACCGTGATGACTTCTGGCTTCAGCGCTTGAAAAGCTTGGAAGAAGCCAGTCGGGTCTTTGGTGGCCAATTGACCGGTGATCAGCATGAAGGTGCGGGGGTCTTTGGCTTGCAGGTTCGCCATATAGGATGCAGCCGCCGCCGCGCCATGGGGATTATGCCCGCCATCAAGCCATAATTCCGCACCCGCCGCAGTTGCCAATTCTGCAAAAGGCCCTGCTTGCAGGCGTTGCATCCGCGCTGGCCAGCTGACGTTTTGCACCCCCATCCCAATCGCCGCCTCATCCAAGCCATAAAGCGTCATGGCCACGACCGCTGCGCCAGCATTTTCCAACTGGTGGTGACCGGCAAGGCCCGGCAAAGGCAAGTCCAGCAAGCGGTCTTGGGTTTGCACAATCAGTCGCCCGCGCTCGGCATAACAATCCCAGTCGCGACCAAAGACCACAAGCGGCGCGCCCAAGGCTTCAGCTCGACGTTCAATCACGGCCAAAGCTTCATCGGCTTGGCGAGCAACAACGCAGGGGATGTGCGGCTTTAAGATGCCAGCTTTCTCGCCAGCAATCTTGGCTAAGGTGTCGCCCAGCATTTCCTTATGGTCGAAATCAACTGGGGTGATGATGGTCAGCTTTGGCTTGGTGACGATATTGGTGGCATCCAAGCGACCACCCAGACCGACTTCTAGTAAAGTCAGGTCCGCCATGGTTTCACTAAAAGCGACAAAGGCTGCGACTGTTTCGGCTTCAAACACCGTCAAAGGAATTTGATTGCTCAGGGCTTGGATCCGGTGACCAATCTCAAGCAGCGCTTCTTCATCAATGAAGCGCCCTGCGACCCGCCAGCGCTCGTGGATCGAGACCAGATGCGGCGAGGTATAGGCGTGAACCGAAAGCCCCGCAGCCTCTGCCATGGCGCGCAAAAAGGCGACCGTAGAGCCTTTGCCATTGGTGCCTGCCACGTGAATGACCGGCGGGATCAAATCTTGTGGACGGCCTAAAACCTCTAACGCTGCCGCAACGCGGGCAAGCCCCAGATCAATCTTGCGGGGGAAGCTATAGAATAAGTCGGCGGCATTCATGGGATTAGGATCGGCTCAACAGGCGTATCAGATTGGCTTCGGCCTTCTGTAGCGTCAGGCGCACCATGGGATCAACCTCGGGCATGCGGGAGAGGCTGGCGCGCACTTGGGCCAAATCAAACAATGCCTCACGGCCTTCGGTGGACAAGACCCTGCTCTCAATCCAGCCAACTACGGCCAGGCGCTCCCCACGCGTGACAGCCTCTACCTCATGCAGCGTTGTTGAGGGATAGAGCACGAGGCTGCCTGCAGGCAATTTGATGGCCTGGCGACCTGCGGCCTGCTCTACACACAAAGCACCACCGTCATAGCTATCCGGCTCGGACAGGAAGAGCGTGAAGGACAAGTCAGAGCGCACGCCATTCATATAGGCATTGTCGACATGCAGGCCATAAGCCATGCCGGCTTGATAGCGCGAGATCAGGATCGGCCCATAGGTCTTCACTTGTGCAGCGGCTTGAAACACATCGTGGCGCTCAATCGCGCGCTGAACAAATTCGATCACAGCCTCGGTCGCCGCCCCGCTAGCTTGCTGATTATTTTTGACCGTCTTGGCCAGCGCACCTGCCGTAGCTTTGCCATCGATAAAGACGAGCGCCTCTACCTCCGCACGCACGCGCTCAAGGTCTTCAGCTCCCAGAATTTGGTCGATCGTAATTAACATCAGCACCCTACCTGCAAACGACTTGCATTTTCATCTAGCCTCGGCCACACTCACAAAACAGTGATTTTCGCAGCAAGGATGTAGATATGATTGAGTTCAAGCCCCGCATGTGGACCTTGATGGGTGTCAGCGCAATGGCCTTGGTCGGTGTCGCCGCGTGCCAGCCGGGCGGCGAGGGCGGAACTTCGGCAGCCGACGGGGAAAAGGCCGCGGCTTCCAGTCAAGCGGGCGAGGGTGAAGGCGAGGGTGCGAAACCTACTCCCGCCCCAGCGGCCGCGAGTGCGGGCGGGGAGAGTGGCGAAGCAGGCGCTGCAAACGCTTATTCTAACGTCGACGCCGCCTCATGGCTCGGCCTGCGGGTCACGCATTTGAGTGGCTTCTTACTGATCGCGCAAAAGTCCTTCGCGGCTGGCCAAGTCGATGAAGCCTCCATCCTGATTTCTCAAGGGCTGTTGGAAGTCTATCAGCCAGACGCCCCCGAACTCGACAGCAAAGTCAAAGACCTTAAGCCCAGCTATGATGCTGTGGTGGCCGCCATTGATGGCAAGAAAAGCAAGGCCGAGATCGAAGCCGCCTTTGCGAAAGCCTTTAAGGTGACCCAAGCCGCGCAAGCCAGTGCGGCTGCTTCCGACAGCGATGTGATCAAAGGCATGCTGGGTATCGCGTCAGGGCTGTACAGCGGTGTGGTTCATCCAGACGGTAATGATCCAACCGAGTATCAGCATTCCTATGGCGCTGTTCTGGCCGCCGATCAGGCCTTCAAAACCGCGCAAAGCAAGCTTGCCGGCAAAGACGAGAAGCGCACGGCGCAATTGGCGAAAGATATGGCCGCTTTGGTGGCTTTGTTTCCCAGTGTGACTATCCCTGACGCCCCGGCGGCGACAGCGGCAGTGACGGCCGCCGCCTCGCGTGCTGAGTTGGCTTTGTCGGGCATTCGCTAACCTCTTTTACTTCGGGTTCGGCCTCCCCATATCGGGTGAATGCAGAATTTCGCTTTTACATATCCCCGTGAACCCAGCATCGACGATCTTTCGCTTCTGGCAGAGGAGGCGTTTGCCCGCCTGCCAGAGCCGTTTCGCGTCGCGTGTGGACGGGTGGTGTTTCGCGTAGCTGAAGGTGCTGATCCTGCCACTTTGCATGGTTTAGGACTGCGCCATCCCTTGCAATTAGCTGGTCTTTACCGGGGTGCCAGTGTGCGGGCAGATTTGGCTAACTCCGGCTTTTTGCCGCCGCCTGAAGTCTGGCTCTATCGGGCAGCCATTGTGAATGAATGGCGCGTACGCGGCGATGTGAGTTTGGAAGATATGGTCAGCCACGTGTTGGTGCATGAGATTGGCCATCATATGGGCCTTTCGGATGCGGATATGGAGCGTCTGGAGGCTGAAGCCTAAAGCGCGTTTTGATCCATTGGGATCAAAGTTGCGCGATAGATTAATGAGCGTTTTGATCCATTGGGATCAAAGTTGCGGGTAGCTTCTAAGATAAAGGCAAAGCCCTAAACGCCGGGCTGATCTGGCGGGCTTTCTTCCATGGGGGCACCAACCAATTGCTTGCTCGTTAGGCCATAGACCGCCAACAAGAAGAGCACCAAAGCGCATAGCACAAAGGGTGCTTGATGGCTGACTAGCGCATAAAGGCCCGCCCCGAAAATGGGTGCTACAACAAAGCCTG
>CALRLV020000087.1:0-9651 GCA_943368895.1 Ferrovibrio terrae | reverse complement strand
ACGGCTTTGCGCATGGGCTGGCATGGCGGCAAGCATCGCAGCGACGCTCAAAGTTGCAGCCGACAATCCAAAAGCGGCACGGGCAAAGCGAGAGCGATCAAGCTTTACAGGGCTAGTTGGATGAGCTTCCTTCATATTCTTCGCTCCTTTAGGACGAACACTGCTTCACAGTCTGCAATGACGGTGCCAATCAAAATTGGCCTTCGCCCCCTCGATTGAGGTCAATTCTTGTGTTTGGCGAGCCGTTTCGCGTCAAACGGGCTTTCCCCATTCTGGCGATAACTTGCCGTTTGTTTCATTTTGAACCGGTTTCTCTGCGTAACCCGTCTCGCGTTCGTCCTACGTACAAGATCAACTTAACCAATAAATCGTGGACAATTCATGAATAATGGGATGAGTTGACTTGTATTTTTGTTGCGGACGCTCGTGGACTGACACAAGGATCACCTAGCGAACATTGGACTAAGCTTGTTTTGGTTTCAGCCTTGATCCGATCTATTGCCCGCTCTCCCATAAAGAACTGAGAAGAGTGGCTTGGGTTATCGGAGAAAAGGCCAGGAGCCGATGACGGGTCCTGGCCTATACTCTCATTGCTAGGCGAGACTTTATGGCTTGCCAACGCTGAACACGTTGCCGATCGAAACCGACGAACCGATCACCGAACCGCCAACATTGTGGGCGCTGATGAAGGTGTTGGTATTGATTGGAGCTACCATGTTTTGCTGAGCGGAAATGTTCATGTTGCCATTCGCTGCGAAGGTCATGGAGTTACCGAAGCCGCGAGCCATACCCGTCACATCGCCAGCGATGTTTTGAGCGGTCAAGCTAACACCAGCATTAACTGCGGCACCGCCATGTTGTTGAGCTGCAACGTTGAAGGTCGCTGCGTCTGGTGCAGAAGCGCTCAAAACGTTGCCAGTAGCTTGAGCCGTTGCAACTGCGTTGCCGCCAAAGGTGAACACATTGCCAGTGGTGTAAGCCGATGGGTCAATCCAGTTGTGCTGGACGCTGTTGATGCCAACTTCATGTGCACCAGCGAAAGTACCTGCTGCATTGTTTGCGAAAGCTGCGGAGCTCAAAGTGACATCGCCACCGATGTTGCCGACATTGCCGGAGGTGGTTGCAATGGCATCGCCGCGGAACAGCTGTGTGTTGTTCCACTGGACGCTGCCCGCAGTGCCGGCGACTTCTGCCGAGTTTGCGCCTGCAACAGCCGAGAAACCAACCGTGCAGCAAATGTCGTGCGCAATGCCCACGGTGTTGGCTGAAATGTTGCTGTTCATGAACTGAGAAACGTTGATGACTTGTTGGGCAAATGCTTGACCGCCGATCGAGGTTGCGAGCGCGATTGCCGAGATGATTGCTGCCTTTTTCATGATAAACTCCCACTGAACTGAAGCTCAAACCCTGTGTGGCTTCTGAAGGTAGGGGGAGCAATCTCGGGGCCAATTCATGCCACAGGTGAATTAAGGCAAAATAAGGCAAAAGTAACTGGTCGGAAATAAGCATGTATTCAGGCGATTTGGAAATCGTAAATTTAATTATTCATTAGTTAATTTTATTATCGCCCTGTTATCGACAAAATCGTTAATGAGTTATTTCGCGTTTATTTGGGATTTTGTCTCAATTCAAGACAAATTGCTCAACGCAGTATAGATGCGCGAGCCTTTGAGCTGGAATAGGGATATAGCTTGTAATAGGATGCTTCCATGATCACTCGACGCGCTACCCTATTGGCACCCGCATGTGCTTTGCCCGCTCTGGCCGCTGCCTGCAGCGACCAGCGCTTGGAATTGCCTGGGCCACAACGGGCCGCCGTCGCCGTGGAGCGGGCTACCCCAAAGGTCACCGCGCGCCTTAGGGCTCTAGGTGCCAGCTTGGGCGACCCCGTTTTCATTCGGGCTTATAAGCAGGAAAAGCGCCTGTATCTTTATGTGCAGCCGGGCGGCACAGGCAGGTTTGTTGAGTTCGCAAGTTGGCCAATTTGTGCTGCCTCAGGCGTGTTAGGCCCCAAAAAGGCTGAAGGAGATAAGCAAGTCCCTGAGGGCGTCTATGGCGTCACGCCTGAAGCCATGAATAACGCGTCCTCCTATCATCTCTCCATGAATGTCGGCTATCCAAACGCGTTCGACCAAGCTCTTGGCCGGACTGGCAGCTTTATTATGATCCATGGACGCTGTGAAAGTGTTGGCTGTTTGGCAATGACAGACCCGGTGATCGAAGACATTTGGACCTTGGTCAGTGCGGCCCATCGAGCCGGGCAAGACAAGGTAGACGTCCACATTTTTCCATTTGTGTTGAGCGTCAAAGCCCTCGAAAGCCATACCCAGAGTGAACATCTGGCATTCTGGACCGATCTTATGGCGATCCAAAACGCCTTTGATACAAATGGGCTGCCCCCTAGAGTTACGATCAATGCGGGCCGTTACGGGGTGGCAGGGTGAAACATGAGACGATTGCCCTGCCGGCAATTGAAGCTCACCCATGTCTTTGATTTAATGGTGGGCGCGACAGGGATTGAACCTGTGACCCCTACGATGTCAACGGCGGTGACAGGGGCTTGTGGTGCTTTGTGAGGCGTTGAGCACATTTGATAATATGATTAAATTCAATATACAAGTTTGAGAACTACACTTGTAACGCTTTGAGAGATATTGTAGGAGATTGAGAACCACTGGGGACCATACGGGGACCAGCATTTTTGAGGCCATACATGGCGAAGCGAGAACCAAGCCGAAGGGCGAGACTGAATAAGAGAACTTTGGACGCCATCCAGCCGGATGCTGACAAAGATATCATCGTCATGGATACCGAAGTTAAAGGCTTTCGGGTTCGCATTAGGCCATCCGGTCGCAAGACCTTTGAATTCCGCTATCGGGTCCCCGGTCGTCAGCGACTTTATGTCATAGGCGACCTTGGCGAAAAGACAGCAGATGAGGCTTTGAAGCTTGCTAAGGACCTAGCGGGGCAAGTCGCAAGAGGTGAGGACCCTCAAGGCGAGAAACTTGGGGAGCGCGAGACTGTGAATGCCGCTCGCAAGCTGAGTGAGATTGTCACCGAATATTTGCGCGAAGGTCCGACGGATAAGCCAGACAAGCGGGCCTCTAGCTGGGACGTAGATCGGATAAACCTCCAGCGCCATGCTTTACCAGTTTTGGGAAAGAAGTTTCTCTCTGAATTGACGCCTCAGGTTTTGGCCAATTGGCAGGCGGCGGTTGCAGATGGCAAAACGGCCTTAACTGAGAAGACAAAGGCGCGTGGCGTGGCCAAGGTCACAGGCGGGCGTGGCGCGGCGTCTAGGGCCATGCAGTGCATGAGCGCTATGATGGAGTGGGCTGTTGCTCGGGGTCTGGTGGAGGCCAATCCCTGCAAGCGCGTGAAGCGGTATCAGTCCAGCGGGAAAGAGCGCTATTTGTCTGAGGATGAAGGCGCGGCAATCTGGGACGCCATTGAGGGGCTACAGGTCGAGGGCGCTATAACAGGCGCGGCGGCGGATTGCTTCAGGCTCTTAGCGCTGACTGGTGCGCGGCGTGGGGAGATTGTTGGCCTTCGTTGGCCAGAAGTCGATTTGCGGCGTGGTCTATTATTGCTTCCACCTTTGCGCCACAAAACAGGCGGGCAAGCCAGACCAAAGGCGATTCCCATGCCTTCGCTGGCTGTTTCGATCCTTGCGGCAATCCCCCGGCGCTCGGATTGGGTTTTCCCAAATTCTAAACTTGATGGGCCGATGGAACCCCCGAAGCGCGCATGGGCGAAGGTGGTCAAGAAGGCTGGGGTTAGCGGAGTGTCGCCCCATACCTTCCGGCACACAGTAGCAAGTTGGGCGGTAGCGGACGGACAAAGCCTTGCGGTGGTCGGCAAGGTCCTTGGCCACTCACGGCCTCAGACAACGGCACGATATGCCCACTTTGCGGCTGGGGCTGGTGTGGAGGCCCTAGAAGCGGTTGCAGGGCGGTATATTCAAAAGAGGATCATTGAAGATGACGCAGAAGCCCAAGAAGCCTAAGGCGGGTGAAAACATCATTCATTCGGACGAGGGAAAACAGACATTTCTAAAACGCGAAATCCTTGCTTGGCGTGATAAGGGCCTTCTGGATGACCCTTACAACATCATTGAAAAGCCTATAGATGGTCAGCGCCCACTTTTGGATATTCTAGCTGAGACCCTCAATTGGTTTGAACTCATTAATGATGCCCAGCGCGACAGATCATTTCTTAAGAGTGGAGAGAAGCCACACGGCGGATACTACAAGGTCAAACGAGGTCATCGCTGGCAGGCCATGCGTTATGAAGGTGCTATAGAAATTCGGGACGAACTCAGCGAATCCCAGTTCGACATAATCTGCAGGGTGTTTAATAGGGCTGAAGAATTAAGGCAGGCGGATACTGATCCAGCCCAGTTGAACCCGCGCCCTACAGGACAGCCTCGCTTCTATGCTGACCTTACCTATCGAAAGTATGGCCTCCCCACCGGATCAAAGCGCTACGCGATACGCAAAGGGGCAAGCATGAATGAGGCGGCTTCTTGGGTTGGTGACCGCACTGAGGAATGGCTGGTTTTAGGCTTGCCAGACCCGAACCGCAGGGTGGTCAATGCGCTTGCCTCATACATAACGCCAGACCCTGCCATACCTGAAGACATAGAGATTTATGAAGCCCACCAATTACCCCAGTGTTTTGGCTTCCCAGTTGATAGTGACGTCTGTGCTGCGGCGGATATTCATGAGGCTGCTCTAAGTGTGGAGCGCTTTGAAGGTCTGTTGCCTGACAATAGCTTCCGGACTTTGGTTGGCGCGGCAAAGCATCTGCAGTTCAAGTTGACCACTCTGGGTGACATGATCGCCAAGGCGGACCCAGCTGACCCAAACTCGCCAACCATTTCTGAAGCCGTGGAGGTGGGACTTGAGAGAGAAATTGGAATCGCAAACTGGCGGAAAAAGGGGAATGATAAGAACAAGGAAAAGACAGAACCATATAGAGATATGGCAAAAGCAATCCTCCAGCGGGACAAAAACCGGAATTTGACGCGTAATAAATGCGCCTTGATGGTCATCCGAGAATACAATCTTGAAGTTGACCCAAGCGCAGTTTCGAAGGCAATCAAAGAACTCTTTCAGGAGAGATCAAACTCAAAGGAGTCCCGCCCAAAGGATGAATGGCTGAAGTGAACTTTTGTGAACCATGCAACATAGGCTGTGCTGCATGCATCATAGTCTGTGCGGAATTTACCATGCGTTTTGAGTGATTATTAGGAGGGTTGCGCCGGGCTGAAGCATAGTGCTGAGGCTGGCTGCGGGGCTTATCAGCTATGCAAAGCAACCAAGTTGAACAAATGGCGGGCAAGGTTTCTGACCACCGCAAATATCTAACCCCTGAGGGTGTTTATCAAGAATTCCATATCCCAGTCGCGACGTTGGCGACTTGGCGCTGTCGGGGCGGTGGCCCAGTCTTTACCAAGGCTGGGGCCAAGGTCCTATACAATCGGGCGGACATTGAAGGCTGGCTAGTTCGCCGGGCTAACACTTCTCAGACCGTGGCCGCATAGTCATGGACCACATAGAAAACCCGGCTGCGCTGGCGGGCGCTAACCGGGTAGAGGGGATGATGCCAATTCATGACGCGGCGTCACTTTCTACCAAAAACGGATCAAAAGATCAATCTATCAGGCAACGTCAACGCGCGTTTGGTTTTGATGAACCGGGGGCCTTGGACCCTTATCTCTCTAAAGGTTGGAAGTCAGCCGGGGAGTTGGTTTTTCAGATGGTCTCACGGCTTGAGAAAAGGCAACTAGAGGGAGACGGCTTCGTTAAGTGCGGCGAATGCCGATTCTTTGCTGGTCATCCAAAATCGGATTGGGAGGGCACATGTCGATATAACCCCCCAGTTGCAAGAGATGGCGGATCAAACGCATTCCCGATTGTGCGCCTAAATGCGTGGTGCCGCGTTGGGCAGTCCATGCGGGAGGTGCGGCCATGAACCTCCACGAGATAGCTAAGCGCTTGGGTGGTGAGGTTTCGGGCGTTAGCATTGTTTGCCCCGGCCCATCTCACTCCCCTAAGGATCGATCTCTTTCTGTCCGGTTTAATGGGCCTTCTGACTTTGTGGTCACTTCATTTGCTGGGGATGATTGGAAGGCTTGCAAGGACTATGTGAAGGACAGACTAGGCATTGCCGATAACGATTACCAACGCTCGGACGGCCTCCACAGGAAGGCATGGGCCGCAACGCTAGCCGCACAGCTTGCGGTCGAGAAGGCCGAGCGCACGGCACAGCAAAGGGCGAAGGCGCTTGAGGTTTGGCGTGGCGTTAAACCGCTCTTGGGGAGCGTTGCTGAGGCCTATCTAGTCGAGGCTAGGGCGATTCCTGGAGCGATTGTGCAACAGGCGGTGGGGGCTGGGAATCTGGCCTTCCATCCGGCGCTATCGTCCCTGTTTGGCGTAAAGTCTGCCTCCACTCACCCGGCAATGATTGCGCGCGCAATTGACCCGGCTGGGGAGTTTGTCGGCATTCATGCGACATTCCTTGAGAGTGACGGGTCGGGGAAGATCCAAACCATAGGCGCTAATGGCAAGAAGATGCTTGGGGCTGGCTTCATGGGGGCAAGTGTCCGCTTAGGGTCCGGTCCTCAAGTGGTGCTGGCTGAAGGCTTGGAAACCGCTCTAAGTGCTGGCCACTTGCTCGGCCTTTCCCCTGTCGCGGCCTTGAGCGCTGGTGGGGTCGAGGCTTGGAGGCCTTGGGACGGCTTGGAAAGCATTACGCTGGCTGTTGATGTCGATAAGTCTGGCACGGGCCAGAAGGCCGCTGAAGCGGCTGCAATCTCTCTCACGCGTCTAGGGGCACGGGTCGCGGGCTTTGCGACGGCACCAGATAACCACAAGGACTTCAACGACACGCTTCGCGCACGCGCTGGCAAGCTACAGGAGGCCGCGCAATGAACGGTCCAACCATTACCCCACTTTCCCCAGATGCCGCTTGGCCAGTCCCTGAGGCGCTTAGCAATGCCCTTCACCCTGTCCCCGAGTTTGATCCTGATTTGTTGCCGGATGCCTTTAGGGATTGGGTCTGTGACATACAGGACCGGATGCAATGCCCAATGGATTTTCCAGCGGTTGCGGCAATGGTTGCGGCTGGTAGCTTGATCGGGGCTAACGTCGGCATTCGGCCTAAGCGGCAAGATGATTGGCTTGTGGTCGCAAATGTCTGGGGCATGATTGTTGGTCGCCCTTCAAGCATGAAGTCGCCATCTATGTCTGAGGTTCTTAGGCCACTTAGGCGGCTAGACGTGGAAGCCACTGAAGTAAATGCTGAGGCGGCTAAGGCCTACGCAAAGGCCAAACTGGCCTATGAGGCACGCAAGAAAGACGCGGACATTAAGGCGAAGGCTGCGCTTAAGTCAGACAAAGATGCTGATATATCCCACCTCTACCCCAATGAACCAGCAAGGCCGCGCAAGGTCATTCGCATAATCAACGATGCCACTTATGAGGCCTTAGGGGTTGCGGTGGAGGATAATCCAAGCGGCCTCTTGGTTGAGCGCGATGAAGTCATGGGCCTAATGACCCTCTTAAGGCGGGAAGAAAAGGCGGCGGATCGGGCCTTCTATTTGACGGGTTGGAATGGCACTCAGCCTCATAAGTTTAGCCGGATCGGACGTGGTGAGGTATTCCTTCCCAATGTCTGCCTTAGCCTCTTGGGCGGCACCCAGCCCGGCAAAATCTCTGAGTTTGTGCGTGATGCCAATAAGGGCGGGTCTCAAGATGATGGCCTATTGCAACGGTTTGGAATGGCAGTCTGGCCAGACCTAGGCAAAGAGTTCCTTCAGATCGACCGCTATCCTGATAGCGTTGCTAGGACCAAGGCAAATGAAGCCTTCGACCGCTTGGCCAATTTGACGCCTGAAAGCGCAGGGGCGACGCTAGAACCCTTTGCAAAGATTCCTTCTCTTCGATTTGAGGAGGCGGCGCAGGATCATTTCTTGGGATGGCTTGAGGGTGCGGAAAAGGAATTGCGGTCTGGTGAGTTAAGCCCGGCGCTCGAATCCCACTTTGGCAAGCATAAAAGCCTAGTGCCGCAATTGGCTTTGATTTGTCATGTTGTGGATGGTCATTCGGGGCCAATCGGTTTGGCTTCACTCTTGCGATCTCTGTCATGGGCCGAACATCTGAGAGAGCACGCCAAGAGGCTCTACGGGGCTGCGCTTCAGCCAGATAGGGAGGCCGCTAGGACACTCTGGAAACGCATAAAACAAGGCAAGCTGGGTGATCGGTTTAGCACGCGTGAGGTCTATAGGCCGCAATGGACTGGCCTAACGAATGCCACCGAAGCAAAGGGCGCTTTGGCTGTTCTGATGGATCATGGCCTGATTGTCCCAGAGATCGTCCAGACAGGCGGGGCACCTTCTGAGGTTTGGATCGTCAATCCAAGAGGGTTGCACCTATGAGCGGTCCTAGTGCCTTGGCTATGTTGAAAGCCCACTTAAAAAACCCAGAACCCCCTAGAGAGGGCCTGACAGAACTGACAAAAGCCTCTTCTGTCAGTTTTGTCAGTGACCCGCTTGGGGACTTTCAAGTAAATGAAGCGCCCTTAGCCCCTGTCACGGTCGCCATTCCAGACCCGGAACGGGAAGGGATAATGCGCTTTGGTGGCGGCTTGCCTGCCTCATGGGCGCAGGTGTTTTCAGCACTTCACCCAGATCGACCACCGGAGGACCTAACTCGGGAGCAATGGCGGGAGCGCTTAGACGCAATCCTAACTTTCGGGGACCGATACGCTCACGATCTAGAGCGCCTTGGCTGGGACGCTGAGAAGCTATTTGCGGTGGGGCAGTTTTGGCAACGGCTAGATCAACGTGGCGACGGCTGGTTTGTTGCTGAGGCCCTAGTGGAAGGGGGCAGGGTCACAGATATGACTTGGAGGTGGGTGCGATATGAGACCAAACGCGGGGCAGGGCGGGCGATATGGAATGAGGCGCTGGGGCTTGTTGGCAATCTAGCCGCCAGTGAGGTTTCCAGTCACGGACCATATTCGAATGAATTTTGCTAACATTTCCTAACAAGAAAGGGCGGCGAAAACGAATTTTCGGAAGCGGTAAAAGGGGTGCAGTGGGTAATTTTTCCTAGCGGTAAAGGGGCGGGAGAATTGAGTTTTCGGAGTCCCTAAAGGCATGGGCGCTTTGGCCAGCCCGGCTACCAAGGGGAAGCATCGGCCTCAGAACAGGAGGAAAACAGGCGATTCTCGCTTACGCGTTTTTGGGCGTGGTAAGCCTCTAGATTGGCAATCAGCGCCTTTCTTGCGCTTGCTAACAAGGGATAACAAGGCCGCTCAGAACAGTGGGGAAAAAAGAAAAGCCACTCACAAGTGCGAGTGGGTCTGTGATGTTCGGAGAAGGCGTTTTAGTGCCGTAGTTTAAAACTGGGCATGTTATGGGGGGAAGCAAAACACTGGAATGCAGACCTAGGGACCAGTGGTAATGGTTCATTCTCACTGAGAGCAAACTAAAAGTGGGGTGGGGGTCGTCCATTGGTTCCGCGAGGTTAGGCAGAGGGAGGGGTCATCATATCTCTACAGGGTCCGCCTAAGGACCGATGGGTTTCAGCAAAGCAATCGCTAACACAGTTTTCTCGCGCGTGTGTGGTTATGGGCGGGCGGTCT
>CALRLV020000086.1:0-9678 GCA_943368895.1 Ferrovibrio terrae | reverse complement strand
TTGCCGAATTGCATTCCCAATGTACCAGGTATTTCAACCGTCTTTGGGATTTTGCTGGTGGCACCAGCCCTGCAAATGATTTTTGGGGCCGGCACGCCTTGGATTCCTAAGCGTATTGGCGATCTGAAGATTGAACCAGCAACCTTCCGTAAATGCATCGACCTGTCGATGCCGACCTTGTTGAAGATTGAGAAACTGGTGCAACCACGCTTTCAGTTTCTGACCCAAAAGCCGATCACCGTTTGGTTTGGGATCCAGACGCTAATTCTGGCTGGCATCTTGATGCTGCCTATTCCCTTGGGGAATTGGCCCCCGGGTATGAGTGTTGCGGCTTTGGCGATCGCTTTATTGCAACGAGATGGCCTTTTAGCGCTGGTGTCGTTCGGCTTCTTCTTGGTGAGCTTGGCAGTAGCGCCGCTGGGTATCGGTATGGCGTTGGCGGGTCTGGACTGGCTGGTTGGTGTCGTGTCCAACACCTTTCACTCGGTTCACTTCTGAGGCTTGGTGATCACCGCCAACACGATGCCGACACCGACGACTGCCAATCCAAACAACGCGCCAATCTTAACATAGTTCATCGATGACCACAGCATGAGTGCACTGCTGCCTGCAAACACCAGCGGCAGGACAGGGTAGAGCGGTACTTTGAAAGGCCGTGGCTGATCGGGCATCTTCCTGCGCAACACGATGACCGCCAAGCCGCTCGCTGTTAGGAACGCCCAGTAAACGGGCGCGGTATAGTCTACCAGCGTTGAAAAGCCCTGATACACAGCACCCAAAACAACAAGCCCAATCGATACAATACCTTGTGCCATGATGGCGTTGGATGGAATCCCACGTTTACCGTCCCAAGATCCAATCCAGCTGAGGCCGGTACGGTCACGTGCAGCAGCATAAGTGGTGCGGGCACCGACAATAATGGTTCCGTTGATAGAGGTGATGGCCGCAGCCGCTACCGCAATCGCCAAGACAATCCCGGCTTGGGAACCAAAGGCGCGTGACATGAGGTCGGCGGCTGGGGCTTTGGACTGGGCCAAACCCTCAATGCCTAGCCCTCGCAACAAGGCCCAATTGGCCATTAGGTATAAAAGGGTGATAATCACGACCGACCCTAATAGCGCCTGTACCATGCCGCGTTCGGGGTTTTTGATTTCAGCCGACAAGGTCGACATTTCACTCCAGCCGCCAAAAGCCAGCAGCACAAAGACAAGGGCATAACCTAAACCCGCCGCATTCGGACTGTGCCCCTGACCGGTCGTTGCCGGGGGAATGGCGGAAACAACCAGCCAAGCTGCCGCCGCAGCCAGCGCCAACAGGCCGATCACTTCGAGGCTGGTGATTGCGTAATCGGCACCTTTTCCGCCAGTGGTGCCGCGCAGATTGAAAAGGGTCATCACCACCACGCTCACCAAAGCGAATAGGGCGGGCCCATTTGGGCCTAAGTTCCAAACCAAGTTGAGATAATCACCAATCACAAAGCCCAAAAGGGCGATGGAGCCTGTGTTGATGATCGAAAATCTAGCCCAGGCAAACGAGAAGCCGAAACTGGGGCCATAGGCTTTGGTCAGGAAATGATAGTCGCCGCCGGGGCTGGGATAGGCGGTTGAAAGCTCGCCATAGCATAGGGCTCCCATCAAGGAGATCAGGCCACCAATGATCCAAACGCCATAGACCGCCCAGACGCTTCCGGCATTTTCGGCAACCAGAGCTGGCGATTTAAAAATGCCCGCGCCGACAACCATGCCGACGGCAATGAAAATCACATAGGGGACAGAAAGGTGGCGAGACGGGGTCGCGGCATGGGGATCGTGCATAGCCCGAGTGTGTCGTCCACAGGGGCAGTGGTCAATGTTGTGGGCGGCAAGAGCCGCAGGTTCCGCTGCCCTGCACGCAGGGCAGCGGAAATCGCGCGATTATTGAACGGGCTGTCCAATGGCTGCCCGTGCTGCATTGACCTGATAGGTGCGGAGATAATCGCCGAGGACCTGTGTCATAAGGACGCCAGCTTCTTTGGTTTGTGGATTGGCCCAGAATTGAGTACCCGCTGCGCCGCCCCAGAACATCGTGCCGACAGGCGCGCCGGTGGGGTAAAGATTGGAATCAACCACGGTGCCAAAGCCCAAGCCATAGCTATAGCCTTGCTTCACCAGATTTGCGTTGGCTTTTGGGCCCAGTTGGTCCTTGCCCATTTCGGCGATCGAGGAAGCTTTGATGATGCGCACCCCATCCAGCTCGCCTTGGCCTGCGATCATGCGGGCAAAGCGCACATAATCACTCAAAGTGCCAACCAGACCTGCCCCGCCGAATTCAATCCGGGCGGGCTCCAAGAAGGGGCTTTTGGCTGGTGGGTCACCGGGGCGCAGCGCTTCGTGCACGGGCACGTCTTTGAGGCTTTTGACATAGCTATCAATGCCGCCTGTAGGTGGCTTGATCTTGGAAACGGCGAAATAGACGTTGGCAAGGTTTTCTCTATCGCCTGGCTGAACTTGAAACGCCGTGTGCTTCATACCCAAGGGCGTGAAAATGCGCTCGCTAAAGAAGGTGCCAAGGCTTTGGCCAGACGCCACTTCAACCACACGGCCCAGGACGTCAATCGCAATGCCATAGGTCCAAGTTTCACCCGGTTGGTTGGTGAAGGGCGTGGCAGCAACCCGGTCTGCCAAATCCTGCAGGTTGGCGACGCGCGGACCCTTGAAGCCCGGCACAGGTTCGGAAGGGGCGCGTTCAATGCCATTCATGGCATATAACCGCTCAACTGGCTTGGTTGGACCCCACCAAGGAATGCCAGCCGATTGCCGCATTAAGTCGCGCACTGTCAACTGGCGAACCGCTGGCTCTGTCTTTAACGTCTCTAACGTGTCGCCGCTGACATAGACGACGGTCTTGGCGAAGGAAGGGATATAGGTCGAGACTGGCGCATCGAGATCCACTTTGCCTTCTTCCACCAGCATCATGATTGCCACGGCCGTGATCGGCTTAGTCATTGAATACAGGCGAAACACCGTGTCTGGTGTAATGGGCTTACCCGTTTCGACATCAGCCAAGCCGACATAGGTCGACTCAATCCGGCCGTAGGAATCGACCAAGGCAACCGAGAAGCCGCTGGCAACTTTCTTGTCCACGCCATCTTGTAACACCGTCCGCATTGCAGCCACGCGTTCTGGCAAGACCGAGGGCGGCGGGGTGGCAATGCTGGTACTGGGCGACTGGCTTGTCGCACACCCACTCAATGCCAGTAGACTGGTGCTGATCGCCAAAGCGGCAAATATCGGTTTTAGCTTGAACATGTCGGCGCAGCTCCCAGAAACGTGTTGTTTTGCGATCTTGTTTTGATAAGCCAATCATCTGTTTAATTGGGCGCTCTGGTCAAGGGCGCGCCGACTAATTGACGGCACATTCAACAGACAGGGCAAGCGCCAATGTCCGCCTTCCAGAGTGAAAGGGATTTTTGGGTATGGATCGTCGCATCATTCTTCAATCAGCAGCTATTGGTGCCGCGTCTCTGATGCTGCCGGGATGTGCGGGCAGTGGGGTGTTGCGGCAGCGTTATCCGCGTCGTCCGCGCGTAAAGTTGGGGATTGATCAACTGTCCCGGTCGGGCTTTGCAGCTTTGGACGGCCAGCGCGTTGGCTTCATCACCAATCAGACCAGCGTTGACCAAAGCGGCGTCATGTCACGTGTGATCTTGCAGCGCGGGTTGGGCGCGCGACTGACGGCCTTGTTCGGGCCAGAACATGGGTTGGACACACGCGCGAAGGCTGGTGATCACGTGGCAAATGCGCAAGATCCGATCACGGGCTTGCCAGCTTATTCGCTCTATGGCGAGCACCGAAAGCCCACGCCAGCCATGTTAAAAGACGTGGATGTATTGGTGTTTGATATTCAGGACATTGGGGTGCGCAGCTATACGTATATCTCCACCATGATCCTGGCGATGGAGGCTTGTGGCGAAGCTGGAAAGGCCTTTGTTGTGCTCGATCGGCCAAATCCCCTTGGCGGCCTGCGCATGCAAGGGCCGCCATTAACGCCTGGCTTTCAATCCTTTGTCAGTCAGGTGCCGGTGCCCTATCTTCATGGCCTGACAATCGGCGAATTGGCTCGGATGGCTGTTGCCAAAGGCTGGGTCGCCAAGGCTCCAGAGCTGACAATTGTGCAAATGGAGGGCTGGGAACGGCGGATGAACTGGGCCGATACGGGCCTGACCTGGGTGGCGACCAGCCCCAATATCCCGACGTGGGAATCGCCCTTTTACTGCGCGACTACCGGCATTTTGGGCGAGCTTAGGCAGGTGGATATCGGGATCGGCACCGCAAAACCATTTCATTATGCGGCAGGGCCGGGCATTGATGGCGTTGCCCTAGCCGAAAGCCTAAACCAGCAAGGCTTCCGCGATATTCAGTTCAAGCCCTATCAGAGCCAGGTGAAGTCGGGCTTTGGCGGGGTGGAATTGATCATTGATCCAAGGGGGCAGACGGACCTGATGGCCGTTGCGATGGCCCTATGTGCCGAGATCGTAGCTCGTTCGGCCAAAGTACCCCTATCGGGCAGTACAGCGTCAACGCGCAGTTTGTTCAATAAAGTCTATGGGAGTGAGGCCTTGTGGTCGGCACTGGAGGCAGGCACGCCTTGGCAGAAATTGGTGGCGGATTGGCAGCAGCCGTTGAGGCAGTTCAAGGCCGATCGCGCGCCGCATCTGATCTATAGCTGAATTTGAAAACCTGATGGGCCCGGATAAGGCCCATCAGGCAGGTCGGAGAATTAGGCGGCTTTGCCAGCCTTCGCCTCGCCTTCAATCAGCGGGGCGTCATTGGCATTGGAACTCGCGCTGGCAGCGCCAACATGGATCGCAATCTTGCGGGGCTTCAAAGCCTCTGGCACTTCGCGCACCAAAGATAGGCTCAACATGCCGTGCTCAAGATTAGCTCCGGTTACGCGCACATGGTCCGCCAATTGATAGCGGCGCTCAAAGCCACGTTCGGCAATCCCGCGGTGCAGGAAATTGCGGCCTTCTTCACTTGAGGCTTTTTTGCCAGTGACGGTCAGGAGACCCTCTTTCAGCTCAATCGACAAGTCGTCGGGGCCAAAGCCCGCAACCGCCAATTCGATGCGATAGGCGTCTTCGCCAGTCTGCTCGATATTGTAAGGGGGCCAGCCCGTTGCCGTATCCAAACGGGCACCGGTTTCGATCAAATGGGCCATCCGGTCAAAACCAACGATGGTGCGATAGAGGGGGGTTAAGTCAATAGTACGCATTTTGTCCTCCTAGAAGCGACAGGTTCAACACGCGGAAAGTGGGCCGCGCGCCCAGTGAACTCCACCGTCTCACGCCGACCTCCTCTTGCTCTCAAGAGCCAAGCTGAGGGCCGCGCCAGTAAGCCCGATGGCGATCCTTGCGGCCCGTTTTTCGGCGCCGCACAGACTAGTTGGGAGTGGGTTTTTGACTGTGCAAGGGGTAGCTGTCCAAATTCTGACAGGAGTTTCATGTCCTTGAGGCTTGAGCCCGTAGCGTAAACTGGGATAGTCTGGCCCTCTTGAGTTTCGCTTTGGCTCACTTCAAAGCTGGTAGCCGGTAGTCAAAGGGAGAAAGAGGCGCATGACATTCCGCGCTTGGGCACTCGCCGGAACTGCCAGTCTTGTGGCCTTAAGTGGCATTGTGTCTGCAAGCGCGCAGGCCGTTGATCCGCAAATCTCTGAAAGCCAACCCACCACCGGTCCAACCTCTGTGTTTGTGCCGCTGGCTAATCCCGTTCCGCCTTTAGACGATCGGGCGCGTGACGCATTACGCCGGGCGGTCAAGGGTGACCAGCGGATTGATGCCCAGCGCGACCGTTGGCGCAATCCCGAGGCGACGTTACAATTCTTCGGAGTGCGCCCGAACGATACTGTAGTTGAAGTTTGGCCGGGGCAGGGGTGGTATTCTTCGATACTCGGTCCCTATTTGAAGCAGGGTGACGGTAAGCTAATCGTCGGTCACTGGGATGCCGCCGCTTCCGACTCGCCAGTCGTTCGTCAGATGGTTGATGCTTATCGGGCGCGCTTTGCTGCTGACCCAGGTGTCTATGGCAGTGTAAATGTGATGCCGTTTGGTCCGCGTTCGATGCCAATGGCGCCGCCCAATAGCGTTGATAAGGTTTTGACTTTCCGCAACATCCACAATTGGATGGCGCAAGGTTGGGCTGAGAAGGCCTTTGCGGACTTCTACACCGTGTTAAAGCCCGGCGGCATTTTGGGAATTGAAGAGCATCGCGGACGCACCGACGAGCCACAAGATCCCTTGGCGCGCGATGGTTATGTGCGCGAGGATTATGTGATCCAATTGGCGCGCGAGGCAGGGTTTGAATTTATCGGCGGGGCAGAGATTAATGCCAATCCAGCTGATACCAAGGATCACCCTTTTGGTGTTTGGACGTTGCCTCCCGTATCGCGCACATCGCCCATCGGCGAGATTGATGACCCTGGGTTTGACCGCAGACGCTATGATGAGATTGGCGAAAGCGACCGCATGACGTTGCGGTTCCGCAAGCCCCTAAATGCAACAGGTGTTGGCTTGGCTTCATCGCGACCATCGGCTGACCAAATACCTGTGACCATTATTCCAGGACCACCGCCGCCTCCTCGCCGTGGCCGTCGTGGTTCGCCACCACCGCCACCGCCGCCGCCGCCGTCTGTGCCAATTGTAGCCGGCACTGAGACAAAGCCTGCCGCAAGCGGCATGCCGGCCCCTGTTATTGACCCCAAAGTGGCAGGTGCAACCTCGCCAGCCGCTGGTCTGCGTCCGGTGACGGAGGCGCCGCAAGCAAAAGCGCCACCACCACCTGCGCCGCCACCACCGCCGTCGCAAAGTTCGCGTCGTGGGTCGAGCACCAAGGCCCGAACACCTGCCCCACCGCCTCCGACCACACCTGCTGTTGCGGCCAAACCGGCAGCAGCGGAAGGCACCGTAACCAAGCCTGCCGGCGAGGCAGCGCCTCAGCCCACAACGCCAGATACAAAGGCACCTGCAGACACAGCGACAGGTGCGCCGCCAACCCCGCTACGCTCGCGTCAGCGCGGCACGACGCCTGCTGCGCCAAAGGCTGGTGAGCCGACGGAAGCAGCAAATCCACCGGCTCGCTCGCGAACCCGTTCAGGTGCCACGCCTGCGCCTGCTGAAGAACCAAAGACAAAGGCTGCAACGCCTGCCGGCCGCACTAAGTCAGCTGAGGAGGTTCCAGCGACAACGAAACGTCGTGGTTCACGCCGCCCGGCAGTAGAGCCTGCCAAGACCAAAGCCCCTGCGACTAAATCTAAGTCCAAGACAAAGGCTACGGAATCAGAGACGACGCGTCCCGCCTCGACTCGGAATAGAAGCCGTCCTGATACGAAGGCGGAACCTAAGAAGAAGACTTCAAGCGCGCCAACGCCGAGCAGTCGGACCAAAGCCGCACCGAAGCCAAGTCCAACGAAAAAGTCTCCGCCGCCCGCTAAGGCTAATCCGAACAAGCCGGATTGGGTTGTGCCGCCGAAGAAGAAAAAAGATTAGACATGAGGTCTCACAAGTCTGTGAATCGCGTTGCGCGGCCTCGACATTTCGGGCCGCTTAGGCGACATGGCTCGCATACGACAAGCCCGACTCGTGGTGAGGCGCAGGTCCCTGCGTCGCCGGTCGGTTGAAGGAGATACATTATGCGGAATGCCCGAAATTCCTTGCTGGCGGTCGGCGCGATCGTGATCGGCGCCATGTGCGCCACTTCCATCGTGGTTGGACCTGCGGCGGCGAAGCCAAAGGCCTCTACCCCGGTCGCTGGTTTGACGGCGCAAGCCGTAGTGGATGGTGCTTGGCGGACGCCAGAGGACCGAGCACGTGATGGCGTTCGTCATCCTGTCGATTCCTTTGCCTTCTGGGGCATTAAGCCAAATATGACTGTGGTTGAGATCCGGCCAGGCGCTGGCTACTGGACCGATCTGTTGGCCCCCTATCTGGCCGCTGGCGGTGGTAAGCTGATCGTCACTTCTGGCGATCCTGACAAAATGAGCGAAGCACAAAAAGCCAGTCGCGACCGCTATTTGAAGCGCTATCAGGACAATCCAGCGCTTTATGGCACGTTGGAAGTTGGGGTTTTTGCTGCCAATTCCGACAAATTACTCGCTGCTCCAAATAGCGTTGACTTGATTATCAGTTCACGGAATTTCCATGGCTTTGTGTTGCAGAACATCAAGGATTATGCGCTCAAATCCATGTATAGCGCACTCAAGCCCGGCGGGCTGGTGGCGATTGAACAGCACCGCGGCGACGCACGTCGGCCGCAAAATGCTGCGTCCGGCTACATTCGTCAGGACTGGGTGATCGCGCAAATGCGTCAGGCCGGCTTTGAATTTGTTGCGTCGTCTGAGCTCAACGCCAACCCAAAGGACACCAAGGATCACCCGTTTGGTGTGTGGACCTTGCCACCCACCTTGCAGACAGCGCCCAGCGGCCAACCTGCCAATCCGAACTTCGACAATGCAAAATATAAGGCAATTGGCGAAAGTGATCGGATGACCCTGTTGTTCCGTAAGCCAGCACAATAACATCACTTAAGAGGAGGGGCCTTTGCGATTGAAGCTGAGCCCCTCTGCTCTCTTTTTGTCGATTGCTGTCTTCCATCGACGACTTACAGAAATTTAAGGTGACAGACATCTCCGGCGTGCGCAGGCTGTTGCGATGACATCACCCACTCATGCCGCCCTCGTCGGATTTTCAATCGCAGCACTCAGCCTGGTCCTGACGGCTCAGGCGCAAACCGCTTCGGGCGAAGCCGTTCGCCAAGTACCGATCAAAAAACTCTTCCCCTATTATGACCTCTATTTGAGCTTGCCACCCCAGGACCGTGACGGTTTCTATTTGGAGTATCTAATCCAGTCGTCTGGGGCGAATGTCCGTCCACGCATGTTCTATGCTTTAGGGTCCGCACGAACGCCTGTACAAATTGATTCCAAAGGTAAAATTCTAAATATGCCCGACATGGCGATGCTGCGCCAAGGCAAAGTGGAAATACCCGCGTCTGCACCTGCTGGCCGCATCACGCTGAACCTAGAGCCCGTCGTGCCGTTGGGGCGAACCATTGCCGCAAGTGCGGTTTCTAACTCAGTAACAGACTATGCGAAGGCCATTGGTCGGGCAGGACCTTTGTCTTTGGCTATCCCAAAACTGACCGGGATTGCGTTTAAGGGTGTCCCCTCTGGCCAAGTCGTATTTGCGGATGGACGAAAGGCGGCGTTGCCTATTGAGGGTGGCAAGCCTGTCTTCCGACCGACCCAATCCTCGATGCGCGGTGTCGTAAGCTTAGAGTTTCCAGCGGTGCCAACTTATGCTGAATTCGCTCGCTGATTAATCTACCAAGGTATTCGTAGCAGAAGTCGGTCAAAAATCGAGAAAATGGCATATTTTTGCAGATATCGGTAACATCCATTTAACTATCTTGCGACAAAGCTTTGTTAGTTTTTACCATCGGTGGATGTCCGGAACCCGATTGAATGCCAGGCTTAAACTCTCTCCACGTACTGGTAGTTGATGACAATCCCCACATGCGGTCGATTGTCGTGGCGATTTTGCGTGGGGTCGGTATTGGGATCGTCAAAGAAGCCAGCGACGGCGCAGACGCGATGGAAGTCATGCGGGCGGGCGTGCCCGATATCGTCATTGTTGACTTGAACATG
>CALRLV020000085.1:0-9792 GCA_943368895.1 Ferrovibrio terrae | reverse complement strand
GTTGTCGTGGCTTTGTCTTTCTTAAGCCCGACCGGCGCGCGACGTGCGGCAGCTTTGTTTTACCTTTTGGCCATCGCCTTGATGGTCTATATCCTGTTGTTTGGGCATGAAGCCAAAGGGGCGCAACGCTGGCTGCGGATCGGCGGATTTTCATTCCAGCCATCAGAAATTTTAAAGCCCTCATTGATCGTATTGGCCGCGTGGTTGTTTTCCAAGCGCATGGAAAATCCATCCTTTCCCGCAGCGCGAATTGGCATGGCGCTCTATGTCCTACCCGTCGCGCTGTTGATCGCTCAGCCTGACATTGGCCAGACAGGTCTTTTGACCATGGCTTTCCTGACCGTGTTTTTGATCTCAGGTATGTCGTGGGTGTGGATTGCCGCCTTTGCGAGTGCTGCCGTGGTTGGCGGTGGGGTTTTGTACTTCGCCTTTGAGCATGTGCAAAAGCGCGTCCAAGGCTTTTTGAACCCTGAAGCGGGTGAGACCTATCAGACCGACCGCGCACTCGATGCCATTGCCGCTGGCGACTTCTTGGGCCGTGGGCCGGGTGAGGGCGAGATCAAGCACTTCCTACCCGACGCCCATACGGACTTTATCTATTCGGTGGCAGCAGAGGAGTTTGGCCTGATCGCCAGCGTCGGCCTCGTGGTCCTGTTCTGTGCGCTGGTGGTGCGCGGCCTTCTGATCGCCAATCGTCAAAGCGAGAATTTCCCGCAATTGGCCGCAACGGGCCTATTTGCCTTGATCGGCTATCAGGCTGCGATCAATTTGGCGGTGAATTTGAACCTCATGCCAGCTAAGGGCATGACGCTTCCGTTCATCTCTTATGGTGGATCGTCCATTCTGGGCTCTGCCGTCACCATTGGTCTGGCACTCGCTTTGACCCGCAAGCGACCTGGGCAAGACTTGCGCAATGGCAAGGCGCAGGGTTGGGTTGGCTGGTAGTGCGCAAGCACGAAGCCTATTCAGCAGTCACTTACCGCCCAAATCGCTTCATTCTGTACTCAAAGCGCCCTAAAGAACGGGCGAATTACCTTTCCGAGGATTGAGTACACTTATGGGTCCCCTGATTATTATTGCTGCCGGTGGCACTGGCGGTCATATGTTTCCAGCCCGCGCTTTCGCTGACTCCATTGTCGCCCGTGGCGGCCGCGTTGCTTTGGTCACCGACCCACGGGGCAAGCGCTATACTGAAGGCTTCCCTGCCGAAGAAGTTTTGATCCTGCCGGTCACGAACGCTGATGAAGGCGGGATCAAGGGCAAGATTGATGCAGGCTTTGCCGTGATGAAAAGCCTCAATCTCGTTGGCCCCTTTATCAAAAGCCACGACGCTGCGGCCATTATTGGCTTTGGTGGCTATCCGACTTTCCCGGTCCTGTTTTCGAGCGGCAAAGTGCCCGTCATCGTGCATGAGCAGAATGCCGTGCTGGGCCGCGTCAACCGCTTGTTTCAAGGCAAGGCCGTCTCGATTGCTTCAGGTTTTGCGCAATTGGAGGGTCTCGAACAGCCGGCCAAACATGTGGTCGTTGGCAATCCTGTGCGCCAGCCCATCGTCGATGCCCGCTTGGACGGCTATCCCGATCTTTCCAGCGGCAATTTGCGCATTCTGGTAACCGGCGGCAGTCAAGGCGCGCGCGTCTTGGGCAGCATCGTCCCCCAAGCCATCGCCTCTCTGCCAGAGCATTTGCGCGCGCGCCTCTTCGTCTCGCACCAAGTGCGCGAAGAGCAATGCGACTTTGCCCGCGACACCTATACCGAAGCAGGCGTCCAATGCGAGGTTTGGCCCTTCTTCAAAGATATGGCTGACCGTCTGGCCAAATGCCATTTGGTGATCGGCCGTGCAGGGGCCTCCACCGTGTCTGAGACTGCTGTCGTTGGTCGTCCCGCCATTCTGGTGCCGCTGCCCGGTGCCACCAATGACCACCAAACCTATAATGCTGAAGCCTTGGCCAGCGTCGGTGCAGCCGATGTGATCAAGGAACATGAGTTCACCGTCGATGCTTTGGCGCAATTGCTCGAAAACCGCTTGACCGCCCCAGACGAACTGCAAAAACGCGCCAAAGCCGCCAGGGCCGTCGGCAAGCCAGACGCGGCAGAGGCCTTGGCCGATCTGGTATTTGCGGCCATTCAACAAACTGCGTAACTTAGGCAGACTCGGGCTGGTTTGCGCCTGAGAAAAACGGGGGCAGGCGATGGCGGTAGTCAATGGACGGGTTGAGCCCATCAATATGGTAGAGGCACCGGCCTCTCTAAGCTTCCAGCGTATGGCCTCTCCCGGCCATGTGCCAGTCGCAGCTGCCATGCCCATGATCTTTTCCGTCAATCATCAAGTCGTATCGTTTGATGGCCGCTTTCCAGTCGTTGCAGCTGTGGGGGATGAAATCCTTGTGGCGGGAACCATCAAAAAGGATGGCATGCTGCATGCTACTGCCTATGAGAATTTGACCCGCGCGGTGGGCAAAACCAGTGTGTTCCCCAGCATCTTGATGCCAGCCCTTTATATTAGCACGGCGATAGGCATCCCGTTCTTCTTCTGGGTTATGTCCTTGATCCAAGCAGATTATCACGATCCATTTTTTCTCGTGTTGGCAATTATCATGCTGGGCAGCCTTGCCCTGCCACCCTTCATCTTCCACGCGGTTAATCAAGGCATGCAGCGCGACGCGCAAGAACTCGCCGACTATGCGCGCGACCACTTGCTAAGCCGGCGTGATTAATTCAAGTCTGACCGTCAATTCTTGCTTCTAACCAATAGCCAAAGCTGGCTGGGAACCTGATCTTCATGCGAACCAACTCCATCCCCCTTGATATCGGCGCCATCCATATTGTCGGCATCGGCGGGATTGGGATGAGTGGGATTGCTGAAGTCCTCGCCCATTGGGGCCATAGGGTTCAAGGTTCTGACGCTAAGGACAGCGCCAATCTCGACCGTCTGCGCAAGGCGGGCATCAAGGTCTTTGTCGGCCATGATGGGGCGCATGTGGCGGAAGCTGGGATTGTGTTGATTTCCTCGGCTGTGAAGCCCGACAATCTCGAAGTCGTGGCCGCGCGCGATCAAGGCATTCCGGTGGTGCGCCGGGCTGAGATGCTGGCTGAACTCATGCGCTTGGGCTGGACGATTGCGGTCGGCGGTACGCACGGCAAAACCACCACCACCAGCATGGTTGCCACCCTTCTGGATGCCGCAGACAAAGACCCCACTGTCATCAATGGCGGCATCATCAACGCTTACGGGACCAATGCGCGTGTGGGGTCTGGCGATTGGATGGTGGTGGAAGCCGATGAGAGCGACGGCACCTTTACTAAATTGCGCCCCACCATCGCTATCGTCACCAATATGGACCCAGAGCATCTGGATTTTTATGGCACCGCCGAGGCCATGGAAGCGGCGTTTGAGACCTTTGTGGCGTCTGTGCCATTCTACGGTTTTGCCGTCATGTGTATCGACCATCCAGGCGTGCAAGGCCTCGTGGCACGCGCCACCGACCGCCGGGTCGTCACTTATGGCTTTAACCCGCAAGCCGATGTGCGGGCTTTGAACCTCGAAGCCGACCCGGACGGCTCGCGCTTCAGCGTCGCCTTTGCCGCCAAGCGCGGCAGCCCTGCCCACCAGATCGATGGCCTTCATCTGCCCATGCCGGGGCTACACAATGTCACTAATGCCTTGGCCGCCATCAGCGTGGCGCGGGAACTAGGCGCGAGCGATGCCCAGATCGCCAAGGGCCTGCACCAATTTGAAGGCGTCAAGCGCCGCTTCACCAAAGTGGGTGAGTGGCAGGGTGTGCGCATCATCGACGATTATGGCCACCATCCAGTGGAGATTGCTGCCGTCCTCAAAGCCGCCCGCCAAGTCACGACCGGCAAAGTTGTCGCCGTGGTCCAGCCCCACCGCTTTAGCCGCCTGCAAGCCTTGTTTGAGGATTTCGCCCGCTGTTTCAATGATGCGGACGTCGTGGCTATCGCCGACGTCTACACCGCTGGCGAGGCCCCGATTGAGGGCGTGGACGCCGATGCTCTGGTGCGCGCCACCCGCGACCATGGCCATAAGCGCGCGTTGAAACTCGCTTCCCCGGATGACTTGCCCGCGCTTCTCAAAGCCGAATGCGCCGCAGGCGACATCTTCGTCTGCCTCGGCGCGGGCGACATCACCGCTTGGGCCAATGGCTTGCAGGCGAAGTTGTAGGGGTTGGGGGCTACCAAGTCATTGATTCGCTGATCGTTTGACGTTTTTCTGTAACTAGCCGAACTAATTCCTGTACTTTTTTTATCAGCTCAGAATGATTGTTGAGGTTACTGTATTTTATGATGTTTAGGCCTCTCGTTTTTTTAAGGAGGTCAATTTCTTCTACACCAATTCGGTCCCCAGTAAGGAAATAATGCGGCGTAGTGTCAGTAGAGTATTTTTGATCTTCTAGAATAAGTTTTACGTCAGGGTCTGCTGTTCCGCAACCTATAAATAGAAAGGTATTGGTTAGAGCCAATGCGGAGATAACATCGTAGAAATGCTTATGCTGAATTCGAGCTTTTGCATAATCATCGGAATTGAAGATTAGTCGTTCAGGTGCATCTATCGAACCGTGCATTTTGAAGATATAATTGTCATCACCAACTAAGCACCGCCTTAAATGCGTGTCATAATAGTTCTTCACAATGTAGGTGCCTTCGGTTCCTTGCTGGCATGACCGTTCATAGATCTGATCGAAATTTAGGCTAATCACAATCCTGCAGTCGAGGTCTTGAATCGCTTTGTGCAAGTTGGCGGGCACAAAACGGGGCACGCTATACTCATCGCAGATTAGCCTTAGCCAATCTTCGTCTCCGTGCGCTTCTTTAAGGTAAAAGCAGGCATCCAAGTATCGATATTCCTTTAGAGCACGCGAGATATGACTGGCTGGCCTGCCAAGCGCTTTAAGCGCGAAATCCAGAAAGCTGCCCCAAGTTTTTGGTCTATTGGCTGTACCGTGTATTGTTGCGTGAGCAGACACACCAGAACCTATAACTACAATTGCTTTGCGTCTGGCAATTTGAGAAACTAGTTGTGGAGGAAAGTCAGCCATTTTTTTCAATTTCATTTATGTTTTCGAGAAGTTTAGAAGTAATATCTTCAAATAATTTGGCTGCTTCCTGAACTTTATTAAAGTGTGCGCCCCGGACACCATCATTGGCTTTGAGATCAAATATTGGTTTTCGCGCAGTTTGTGACATTGGCACTAGGCTATGAAGGTTCGGAATTCGGCCGATCTCATAATCTGAAATTGAACCCAGCAGGAGATTTTCTTTCAACAAGCTGCTTTGAATTGTTTTGGGAATACGCTTTAAAATCTTCTCATAGGAAGTCACAGCACGTTTTACGCCGCCTGTGGTCTTCTGAGTATATTGTTGCGCAACATAGCCACAAAACTTGATGTCAAAGTCGAGATCATCATCAAAATCATCCTTGCCGTCTTTGTCGAGTTGATCAATCCCTAGTTTCCACTTTGAGTTCCATGTCTCAAGCGCGTTTCCAATGTTTTCAACTGCTTTCAGGCTGAAAATGTCAATCGACATTGGACTGAGGAAAAAATCACAAGCAAGCAAAACTGACCTGTTTATTGAGCCGAGTGAAGGTCCCATATCAAAAAAAACATAGTCGTATCCCGAGCTCTTAGACAGGAGTTGCTTGAACAACATTGAGGTTTGTATGCCGCGTTGAGACCCGCCTATGGCGTCGCTCCAATCCTTTGATAGAAAATCTTCAGCAAGAGCTAAGCGAGGGTCTCCTGGAATAAGTTCGAAACCGTAGTCCACAACGCTGATAGGAGTGACTTCCTTGGCGTAACCTTTGCCTTGTGAGAGAGGTCTTACAATACTGTAAATTGTAAACGCTGAGGTCGACTCATATATATTGTTTATTTCATTCTCAGACAAAACAAGTTGGGTAGTATTGCATTGGGGATCAGCATCTACCACTAGGACTTTTTTTTTCAACTTGAGCCCAAGCCAAGCTGCTAAGTTGCATAGGAGAGTCGTCTTTCCGACCCCACCTTTGTTGTTAAACATTGCGATAGACTGCATAAACCGTCTCGATCCAGAATAATTTACTTCAGGCAATACCCGAAATTCAGCACAATCTTGGCTGTCGGCTATAGGGAGAAGCTTCTCAATTTTTTAGGTTGAAAGCAAGTAGAAAAAAACTAAAAGATAAAATCTTTCAGATTTCCAATGCAATTGAGCTTCTTAGACAAGAAGCAAAGCAAAGGAAGTTGCCACCCGCTCTCGCTTCTTTCATAAACCCCCATGCCCAATCCATCTGACCTGCAAGCCTCCATCATCCCCGTCACGCCGTTTCAGCAGAACACGACGCTTCTGTGGTCGCAGGCCACCAAGGAGGCGGTGTTTGTCGATCCAGGTGGTGAGGTGCCGCGTCTTTTGGGGGCGGTGAAGCAATTGGGCGTGAAGGTTGTCGCGATCTGGTTGACCCATGGCCATTTGGACCATGCGGGCGGCGCGCAGGAATTGTCGCGCACTTTGGGTGTCGACATCATTGGCCCGCATGAAGATGACCAATGGCTTCTCGATGATATCGTGGCGCAATGGGCCAAATATGGTCAGACCTCTGGCTATGAGAATTGTGTGCCGACCCGCTATCTCAAAGATGGCGATAAACTTGAGCTCGCGGGCCATCAGTTTGACGTCGTCCATTGCCCCGGCCACACGCCCGGCCATGTCGCCATTATCAATAAGGACGCCAAGCTCGCCTTTGTGGGTGATTTGTTGTTCAAAGGCTCGATCGGCCGCACTGACTTTCCCAAAGGCAATTTCGACGATTTGGTCGCTTCCATCACGGGCAAACTCTGGCCCTATGGCGATGACATCCACTTTGTGCCCGGTCATGGCGAGATCGGCAATTTCGGCTGGGAACGCAAAACCAACCCCTATGTGAGCGATCTGGCGCTGGGGCGCGGGTAGGGGGCCCAAAGCGCTTTCGGCTTTGCTGAAATGCCGACGATGGCTTCCCCGCCGGAACGAAGTGGAGAGCGGCGACCTCAGCGAGTTAGCAGATCAAGGCCCCGGATCGGCTTGGCTGTCCGCGATGACATCGCTTGGGTTTTTCCGTCGAGAAAGCCCACCAATAGGAGCGCGCAGCACTAGTTGCGCTTGTCCGCCTATCTACATGCGCAGCTTTTGTTGCGTGCTCCTCCCCCCCCCTTGCATCTGAGGCTCAAGCCTTCCACAAGGCTCACCATGATCCTGATAATTCACCCCGAACTCGTTCTCGCTCAGCCACTTCTTGAAAACATCGCGCCCTGTGCTCGGCTGTGGGAGATTGAAGACCTTGCAGCCTTTGCCGCCGGCCCCGGTGCCGAAGTACGCGCCTTTGCCTGTATTGGTGGGAAGAAAACCGAGGCAGCACTTTTCGCCTTGTTTCCCAAGTTGGAGGCGGTCATCGCTGCAGGTGTTGGCGTGGACGGGGTTGATCTGGTTGCCGCAAAAGCTGCTGGCATCTCAGTCTGCAATTCGCCCGGCATCAATACCGACGATGTGGCAGACCTTGCCATGGGCCTGTTGATCGCGGGTGAGCGCAATATCATCGAACTCGATGGCCTCGTCCGTCGCGGCGAATGGGCCGATGCGCTTACCCATGCGCCGCGCTATCGCTTGCGTGGGCGCACCTTGGGCATCCTCGGCATGGGTGCGATTGGCCAAGCCATTGCGGTGCGCGGCGAAGCCTTTGGCCTGAAGATCATCTGGGCAGGCCCAAATCCTAAGCCAGACCTCGTATGGCCCCGTGTCGATACGGTTTTGGAGCTGGCCCAAAAGTCCGACATTTTGATGCTGGCCTGCCCGCTGACGGATGCGACTCGCAAGGTCGTTTCAGCCGACGTGCTCGATGCCTTGGGCAGCGAAGGCGTGCTGATCAATGTCGCCCGCGGTGGCGTGGTGGATGAAGCTGCCCTTCTTACCGCCTTGCGCGAGAAGAAGATTTTGGGCGCTGGCCTTGACGTGTTCGAGAATGAGCCGACGGACCCAAAGCTCTGGGCCGATCTACCCAATGTTGTCCTGACGCCCCATGTTGCCGGCCGCACGCGTGAGAGCGTGCAAGAAGCCGTGCGCGCCGCCATCGGCAATCTGATCCGTGTTTATCAGGGCCAGCCGTTGGAAAACCGCGTGGTTTAGGGCTGGGAATCCTTCAGCATCTGGCCCAAATGTTCGGGATAAATCGTCTCTTCCGTGGCTAGGATTTCAGTCAAGGACCACCATCGCCCCGTGTCGATGGTCTGGGCTTCAAGGGCATTGAGGCCGTCGGTATGTAGCTGCGGGTTTTCATGATTGAGGGCGAAGAAGACGCCAGTTTGGCGATAGCTGACCCCGTTGAAACGATAGGTCACATCCTCACTGCCGACGACATCGCCGAGGGCTGACGGGGCAACCGAAATACCAACTTCTTCTTGAAGCTCGCGGGCAGCAGCCTCTTGTGCCGTCTCGCCCGGATCAATCTTGCCGCCGGGCGTAAACCAGAATGCGGATCGATCTGGTTCGCCCGGGTCTTTGCCGCGCAAGAGAAAGACCTCACCAGCGCGATTGCGAATGAGGACACGACCTACTTGTCGGATAGAGGCGTCGACCGTGTCCAAGCCATCAGCTTTCGATAGGGCCCATGGCCGTTTGCAGATAGTTTTGAATGCCCAATTGGTCGATCAATTGTAATTGGGTCTCAAGAAAGTCGATATGCTCTTCAGTATCTTCGAGGATTTTGGCGACGATATCGCGCGACACATAATCGCGAACCTTCTCAAAATGCTCAATCGCGTCCTTCATTTGGCCTTGGCCGCGATATTCCACCGCAAGGTCTGCGGCCAAGCATTCGGGCACATTCTCGCCCAGCTTCAGCTTGTGCATGTCCTGCATATTGGGCAGGCCGTCGAGCATTAGGATGCGCTCAATCAAATAATCAGCGTGCTTCATCTCGCCGATCGACTCTTTATAGGTGATGTCACCCAGCTTGGTCAGACCCCAATTCTTATACATGCGGGCATGCAAGAAATATTGGTTGATGGCGGTCAACTCATTGGTCAAAATGGTGTTTAGGCGTGCGATGACGCCCTCTGCGGCTTGCATGGGAGGCTCCTAATTGATGCGCCACTATAGGCTTCCTGTCGGATTCGACAAGGCAGACTTTATTCAGCGGCTACTTTGAATTGTTGGGTCTGACGCGCGATCAATTCTTGCATCTCAGGCACGCAACGGCCGCATTGGGCACGGCATTTGTTGGCATGGAACACATCGCAAGGCCGCCCGGCACCCGCCGCAATTGCCTCATGGACCGCTTTCTCGCGAATTCCGTTGCAATTGCAAACATACATGGGCTTGTCCAATTCTTGCTTCTGAGAGTCATTCTTATGTAGCGCAGAATGGTTCTAGTTGCAAGTGCCTCGCAATAAAAATTATTATGGCTTACGAACACCCCTTCAGTCCCTTCGGGACACATCGGCACATGCGCCGATACCCTGCGAGTGCCCGCTGTGGTTGGAAAAAGATGCTTCTTTTCTAGACGCGCTTTGGTGCTGGCAGGGCCTGCGTATGAGCCTTCTAGATGGAAAAATTTCCCCAACCATGTCATCCCGGACGGCGAAGCCGAGGCCCAGACCTCGTGCCGCAAAGTCCTATAATAAGTGTGTTGTCATCCCGGACGGCGCAGCCGAGCCGGGATCTTGTGCCGCTAACTCACTGAGGTCCCCGCTCTCCGCTGACGCTCCGGCGGGGATGACATTGCTTTGGATGGTTTCTTATCTAGAAGCGCTTTGGTGCCCA
>CALRLV020000084.1:0-9792 GCA_943368895.1 Ferrovibrio terrae | reverse complement strand
GGCCATCTTTGTCCGCATCTAGCTTTGCAAAAACGTCTGGTTCGGAAGCAAGTGCACCAAAGCCGGCGAAAGCAATCCCAAGGCCAATGGCAAGAGGCTTATAATGAAAGAAGGACATCAGGACGCTCCTCAAATAGTCGTACGAGAATCCTCTGATTTGTCCCCCTTCACAAGGCTATCAACCTTGAGTCACCCTACCGCCCCAATTCTCGCATTGCGCGATCAAGGCCTTGGATCGTCATTGGGAACATGCGGTCGCGCCCGATCACTTCGCGGATCAAATTCACCGAAGGCGTATGGTCCCAATGCCGCTCAGGAACTGGATTGATCCAGATGAGATGCGGATAGACGTCGGACACCCGCTTTAGCCACGCCGCGCCTGGCTCTTCATTCCAATGCTCGACACTGCCACCGGGATAGGTGATTTCATAAGGGCTCATGGTCGCATCGCCGACAAAGACGACTTTATAATCGGCTGGAAACTTGTGCAGCACATCCCAAGTGGGCAGCTTCTCAGCTGCACGGCGACGATTGTCCTTCCAGACTTCCTCATAGACGCAATTATGGAAGTAAAAATATTCCATGTGCTTGAACTCGGTGCGAGCAGCCGAGAACAATTCTTCGCATACTTTGATATGGGCATCCATGGAGCCTCCAATATCAAAGAAGATCAGCACCTTAACGGTATTACGACGCTCGGGTCGCATGACAACATCAAGATAGCCATTCTTCGCGGTCGTATCGATGGTGCCCTTGAGGTCGAGTTCCGAAGGCGCGCCATCGCGGGCCCAGCGACGCAAACGTCGTAAAGCGACTTTGATGTTACGGGTGCCAAGCTCAACCTGATCATCGAGGTTTTTATATTCGCGCTTGTCCCAAACCTTGACGGCACGACCGTGGCGGCCTTCCTTTTGACCTATCCGCACGCCTTCTGGATTATAACCATTAGCGCCAAAGGGTGAGGTGCCGCCGGTACCGATCCATTTATTGCCGCCTTCGTGCCGCTCTTTCTGTTCTTCGAGGCGCTTTTGCAGCGTCTCCATCAGCTTTTCCCAACCGCCTAAGCTTTCAATCTCAGCTTTTTCTTCCTCTGTGAGATATTTCTCGGTCAGAGCGCGCAGCCAATCTTCGGGGATGGCTGCTGCCAAGGCGTCGCTGGTCTTCTCCAAACCTTTGAAGACATGGCCGAATACGCGATCAAACTTATCGAGGTTGCGCTCGTCCTTCACCAGTGCCGAACGCGACAAATAGTAGAATTCGGTGATGTCGCTTTCGATCACTTCCTTATCCATCGCCTCCATTAGAAGCAGATATTCCTTCAAGCTGATGGGAACCTTAGCGTCGCGAAGTTCGGAGAAGAAACGTTGGAACATGGTTGTGTGACCTGAGACATTTATGATTTGCACGAGACTTTAGAGAACCCAGCGCACTTGTCGAGAGGTTAAGTGGGGATGGCCCCAGAAAGCGGGATTTTGAGATAGCGCTTTCCGTCCTCTTCAGCTGGCGGGAAATGGCCTGCGCGCATGTTGACTTGCACGGAGGGCAGCAACAGCACAGGCGGTGCCAAGCCTTTGTCTCGGGTTTGGCGCATGGCAACGAAATCAGCCTCCGTCACACCGTCATGGATATGAATATTGTGCGCCCGCTGTGTGGCGACATCGCTTTCCCAAGCATAATAGTCTCGGCCAACCGCTTTGTAATCATGGCACATCCAAAGCTTGGTCTCTGGCGGCAAAGCAAAAATCTTGTGGATCGAGCGATAAAGAGCTGCAGCGTCCCCGCCGGGGAAATCACAGCGCGCCGTGCCATAGTCTGGCATGAACAAAGTATCACCGACAAAGACATTGGCACCGATCTGATAGGCAACACAGGCCGGCGTGTGGCCAGGCATATGGATCACTTCAATTTGCTGATTGCCAAACTGCAGAACTTGGCCATCGGTCGCCAAAACATCGAACTCTGCGCCATTCAAACTTAGATCATCGGCATGAAACACGGGGGCAAAGGTACGTTGCACTTTGTCGATGCCACTGCCGATGACAATTTGCGCGCCGGTCTGCGCCTTTAAGAAGGGGGCTGAGCTTAAGTGATCGGCATGGACATGGGTTTCCAGAATATAGTCGATCTGGGCTCCCTGCCCCACAGCGGCATCCAAAACGGCTTGCGCCGATCGGGTCGATAGCGAGCCACCGCGATGATCATAGTCCAAAACTGGATCAATAATAACAGCCCGCAAGGTCTCTGGATCAACCACCAGATAGGTAATGGTGAAGGTCGCTTCATCGAAAAATGCGGTGATACGGGGCTCTGACATGGCGTTTTCTCCATTGTGCTGGATGACATGCTTGACTATATATTAGGTTATGCTAATTTAGCAAGTGCTAATTTATGGAGCGACTGAGATGCCCCCGAGTTTAGAGCTTGAAAGTGCCGCCCGTGACATGGCCGCCCGCGCCGGTGAGGTGGCCAAGCTTTTGAAAGCTATTGGTAATGAACGCCGCTTGCTGGTGCTGTGCCAATTGGTTGGCATGGGCGAAGCCAGTGCTGGAGCTTTGGGAACGGCCATTGGACTCAGCCAATCTGCGATGAGCCAGCATCTCGCCGTGATGCGTGAAGAAGGGCTTTTGTCGACCCGGCGTGAGGGCACGACGATCTTTTATGCCATTGCCGAACCCAAGCTCACCGAGCTGATGGATACCCTTCATCGTCTTTATTGCGGCCCCAGCGCCGCGTGATCCACCACAAACCTTTGGAGATAAAAATGACCCTCAAGACCGTTACAATAGAAGAAGCTCAACGCATGATCGCCGATGGTGCGCGCTTGATTGATGTCCGCGAGGCCGATGAGGCTGCCCGTGAGCGCATTGGCTTGGCCAAGAATATCCCCTTGTCCGGACTAGGTGAGACTCTGCCACTGCGCGGCGACAATGCGATTATCTTTCACTGCAAAGCTGGCAATCGCACGTCGGCCAATGCAAGCCGCTTGGCCTCAGCCTCGACTTGCGAAGCTTATGCTTTGGAAGGTGGCATTGAAGCCTGGAAGGCCGCAGGTCTGCCCGTCGTAACAGATCGAAGCCAGCCCATTGAGATCATGCGCCAAGTGCAGATTCTGGCGGGCAGCTTGGTATTGCTTGGCGTTATCCTCGGGACTTGGGTCAATCCCGCCTTTTATGGCCTCTCAGCCTTTATTGGGGCCGGCCTGACCTTTGCCGGCACAACCGGTTGGTGCGGGATGGCAAAGATGCTGGCCTTTCTACCTTGGAATCGGCCCCAAACACCTTTGTCCGTAAAGGCATAGTCAGGCCATGGAACTCGCCACCATCATCGCCGCCTTGGGATCGGGCTTTCTGATTAGTGCCATTCTGGGCTTAATTGGCGGTGGCGGATCCATCCTAGCGGTGCCCCTGTTGATCTATGTCGTCGGCGTTGTAGATCCGCATACGGCCATCGGAACAGGTGCCGTCTCGGTCGCTGCCAACGCGCTTTTAGGGCTTTGGGCCCATGGCAGAGCTAAAAATGTGAAATGGCGCTGTGCCTTTATGTTTTCGGCGGCGGGTGTTTTGGGCGCGACCTTGGGCAGCATTCTGGGCAAGGCAATAGACGGCCAAAAGCTGCTCACTCTATTTGGCTTTGTCATGATTGCCGTCGGCATTTTGGCTGCCCGCAGACCTACCCGGATTGAGGCTCCAGATGTCCGACTGTCAATGGCCAGTGCCCCTATCCTGCTCCCACGCCTTATCGCCAGCGGCACGGGTGTGGGCCTAGCCTCAGGCTTCTTCGGCATTGGCGGCGGGTTTTTGATTGTGCCTGGCCTCATGTGGGCAACCAGCATGCCCATGAGCATTGCGGTAGGAACTTCACTTGTAGGCGTCGCGGCATTTGGCGCAGCAACTACCACGAGCTATGCGCTGTCCGGGCTTGTGAATTGGCCCGTTGCGGGACTGATGATTGCTGGCGGCCTGTTAGGTAGCACAATAGGGACTTGGGCAAGCCAGTCCTTAAGCCAGCACAAGCGTGCGCTCGCGCTGGTTTTTGCTGCAGTCGTAGTTCTTGTGGGTGCTTGGATTGTTTGGACGGGGATAGGCAAACTTTAAGCCCAACCCCGTCCTTGCCAGTTTAGCCGCGAGTTTCGCGCCGCGCCAAGAATGCCAGACGCTCAAACAAGGCAACGTCTTGCTCGTTCTTCAAAAGCGCTCCGTGCAAAGGTGGGATCAGTTTGGACGGATCCTTTTGCTTGATCGCATCAAGGTCGATGTCATCTGTGACCAAAAGCTTGAGCCAATCCAGC
Organism: Ferrovibrio terrae; assembly: GCA_943368895.1. Lineage (GTDB taxonomy): Bacteria > Pseudomonadota > Alphaproteobacteria > Caulobacterales > Aquidulcibacteraceae > Aquidulcibacter. Next base: position 5,504 of record CALRLV020000084.1, on the reverse strand, counting down.
AATTCCGAGGTCGACGGCTTCTTCTTCAACCCAGGTACTTTGCGCATGTCATAGAAGCTCGACAGAGCATTGGCGATCAAACGCTTCTTGATACCGGGGAAGTGGACATCCACGATGGCTTGCATTGTGTCTTCGTCTGGGAACTTGATGTAATGGAAGAAGCAGCGACGCAAGAAAGCGTCAGGCAATTCCTTCTCATTGTTAGACGTGATGATCACGATGGGGCGCTCAATCGCTTTAATCGTTTCACCGGTTTCATAAACGTGGAACTCCATCCGATCCAATTCTTGCAAAAGGTCGTTTGGAAACTCGATGTCGGCCTTATCGATCTCGTCGATCAAGAGAACACAGCGGCCCTTATGCTCAAAAGCTTCCCACATCTTGCCTTTTTTGATGTAGTTTTTCACGTCCTTAACGCGCTCATCGCCCAATTGGCTGTCGCGTAGGCGGGTCACGGCATCATATTCATAAAGACCCTGCACAGCTTTGGTGGTGGACTTGATGTGCCATTCCAGCAAAGGCATTCCCAAGGCTTTCGCCACTTCGATGGCCAGAACGGTTTTGCCGGTTCCGGGCTCACCCTTAATCAGCAAGGGGCGCTCCAATTTGATGGCCGCATTAACCGCGACTTTCAAATCATCCGTCGCCACATAATTCTTTGAGCCCTCAAACCGCATCCCTAGCACTCCTGATCATCTTGTTTTTGTCAGCTTGCCGACAGGCTAACAGGCATGGGGTGGTTGGAGCAAGTGCTGTTTGCCGAGGGTTCAGCAAGATGGATGTGCCTGTTTTTTGGGCAGGCCTGCGCAAGACACACTCAGTCCGCTTGACAGAAGGCGCGCTCGCCCGTGGAGTGCGGTCGCACAAGGGGAAACACCATGGCGCGCGCGCCTGACAAAGTAAGTGATATGGCTGCGCCACCGCGTCCAGGCCAAGAGGGGCCATTTGAAGGCTATCATTTGGGCGCGGCCTATGATGAAATGTTTGACGCTAAAGGCGATCCTCGTCCGGGTTGGGCGGGCCTCTACAGTCGCCTAAGCCAAGCAACGCCGCAGAGCCTGCGCGATTTACAAGCCAATATTGATCGCACCTTTATGGCCCAAGGCGTGACTTTCACCGTTTATGGCCACGAGGATTCGACCGAAAAAATCATCCCAACTGACATCTTGCCCCGCATCATTCCAGCTGCCGAATGGGACAAACTTGAGCGCGGCTTTAAACAACGCCTCGAAGCACTAAACTTGTTTTTGGCGGATATTTATGGCGATCAAGCCATCATCAATAATGGCTATGTGCCGCGTGATCTGATTCTGGGTTCTTCCAATTATCGTCGGGAGATGTTGGGCGTTGAAGTGCCCCATGGGGCCTATGTCAATATTTGTGGCACCGATGTGATCCGACGTGAAGACGGTGCTTATGTGGTTCTGGAAGATAATCTGCGGGTCCCTTCGGGCGTCTCATATATGCTGTCTAACCGTGACGCGGTTAAGCGTGCATTCCCTGACCTCTACCGTGCGGCGCGGGTGCGTCCGGTTGAATCCTATCCCGACGATCTGCTGGCTATGTTGAAAAGCTTGGCAAGCGAATATCAGCCAGACCCCACCGTCGTAGTGCTGACGCCTGGCGTGTTCAATTCCGCCTATTTCGAGCACGCCTTCTTGGCCCGCCTGATGGGGACACCCTTGGTTGAGGGGCGCGACTTAGCCATACATGACAATGTCGTTTACATGCGCACGACGTCGGGCCTGAAGCGGGTGGACGTCATTTATCGCCGCGTTGATGACGCCTTTGTTGATCCATTGGCATTTAGACCCGATTCAACCCTTGGCGTCGCAGGGCTTATGAACGCCTATCGCGCCGGCAATGTGGTGATCGCCAATGCGCCCGGTGCCGGTGTAGCCGATGATAAGGCGGTCTACGCCTACACCCCGCAAATCATCAAACATTATCTCGACCAAGACCCGATCATCGATATTGTGGAAACCTTCCTCTGTCGCGAGAAAAGCCAGATGTCGCATGTCTTGGCCAATCTCGACAAATTGGTTGTTAAGGCGGTAGGAGAGAGCGGCGGTTATGGCATGCTAATCGGGCCCCACTCGACCAAAGCTCAAATCGAAGAGTTTGCGGCCAAGATTAAAGCAGACCCAGACAATTATATCGCCCAGCCGACCATCTCACTCTCGACAGCACCGACTTATATTGATGGCGCGGTTGAGACCCGTCACGTCGATTTGCGTCCCTTCATTTTGTGCGGGGCAAAAATGACCCTCACGCCGGGAGCTTTGACCCGGGTCGCCTTGCGTAAAGGTTCGCTGGTAGTGAATTCCAGCCAAGGCGGCGGATCTAAAGATACTTGGGTACTCTCAGGCTCTGGCGATGGGCGGGCACGGTCATGATGTTATCGCGCGTTGCAGACAGCTTTTACTGGATTGGCCGCTATACGGAGCGGGCGGAACACGCCTGCCGAGTCTTACAAATCACCTTGACTGCTGGGCTTGAGGCCGGGGCGGAAGAGGCTGAAATGACCACGGAGCGCGCGATGCGGGCCTTGGGTGCTGCCCCCATGGCCGCTCGCATGGATGCCTTGGAAGAAGCCCGACTTTTAACGTTCGGCGGCAAGGGCGAAATTTCATCTATCCATACCGCGGTATTCGCCGCACGAGAGAATGCCCGCCAAGTTCGCGATCAAATCACGACCGAAATGTGGGAGCGCTTGAACCGCCTTTATTTCCGAGTGCGCGAAACCGCAACCAAACGGAATTTCAGCCAAATCGCTGCCGGTTTCTTCGAAGAGACGATCAATGACCTCCATGCATTTAAAGGCATTGTTTCGGGAACCATGAGCCACGGCGAAGGCTTCCACTTCTTGTCGATGGGTCGCACGATTGAGCGCGCGCAATTGATCGTTCGCTTACTCGATCTGCATTTTGGCGAGAAGCAGGCAGCCATTGGCGATTTCGGTTGGGTCCAATTGTTGCGGATGTGCTGCGGCCTTGAGCCTTATTTGCGGGTAAAGACCGCGACCTTCCGACGCGATCAGATCGCTGACTTTCTGGTTCTAGACCCCTATTTCCCGCGTTCCTTGCGCTTTTGCGCCAATACAATCGCCCAACATATCGATGCAGTCGGTGCCCTCGCCGATGAACGTGCACGCGAGACCTGTACACGCTTATCTGGTCGTTTGGCGGCGCGGTTGAACTTTGCCGTTTTGGATGAGGTTACGGGCAAGAACGGCCAAGCCTTTATCGCCCAAGTCGCAGACGATTGTATTGCGATTTCCGACGCCGTTCATGCGGCCTTTATCAGCTATTCCTTGGCCGATCGTTTGCCCGGAACCAGCACTTTGGGAGTGCGTTGATGCGCCTCGAGATCACGCATGAGACCCGTTACACCTATTCGGCACCAGTCCGTGAAAGTGTTATGGAATTGTGGCTACAGCCCTTGACCTTGCCGATGCAGCGCTTGGTCGGGTTTGATATTGTGACCGAACCCCGCGCGAAAATGATGACCTATCGGGATTGGCTGGGCAATATTGTCTATCATTTCGACGTTCCTGCGAAGCACACCGAACTGATCATCCGCTCGCGAGCTATGGTTGAGACTTACGAACGAACAGACCCTTTGCCCAACAAGGTTGATCCAGGAGCATGGGCCCATTTGCGCAGCGACGAAGTACGCAGCCGCTATTATGACATGATGCGACCCTCCACTTTTGTCGACGGTTCAGGCCATCTGGAAACCTTTATGCGTGAGCGCGACCTCCTAGCGCTACCACCCGACCCGCTGACCGGCCTGCGCGTTTTGAACAAAGAGATTTACGGGGCCTTTGATTATGTTCCGGGATTTACAGCTGCGGATAGTCCGATTGATGCCGCGCTGGAGCACCGCAAAGGGGTATGCCAAGACTTCGCACACATCATGTTGGCGGTGGCTCGCCATTGGGGTGTGCCGTCTCGTTACGTTTCAGGCTATCTCGCACGCACCGATAATGACACCCAAATCCGCTCGGTCCCTGACGCTTCCCATGCATGGATCGAGTGCTATCTGCCCGAACAGGGCTGGGTCGGCTTTGACCCAACCAATGACATGTTGGCCAATGAACGCCATGTCGTGGTCGCCTATGGACGCGACTATGCCGACGTGCCCCCCACCAGAGGGGTCTTGAAAGGGGATGCGGATAGTTTGCTGGAAGTCGACGTGCATGTACGCCAAGCAGAGCGTCTATCGTTGGACAGTGACTTCCTGAAAGTGGTGCGCTCGCCTCGCACCCGTCCCGACCAATTTATTGCGGCTACCAAGCCTCAAAGAGCCATTGCGCTCGAAATGCAGCACCAAATGGAGCAGCAGCAGCAATAATTTGCAGTAACCGACTACCAATCTCGTTGGCTCGGATTATGTTGGCATGCCGCGCGCCGAAATATGCCTGCAATTCAAGGCGTCACCAGAATTAATACTCGCACGGGGTGAAAACCAAAGCGTAGGACCATAGCAGCATAGGTTGGCGACTTCCCCAATCCGAGTGGCGGGTTGAAATATTATATCACTATAATCAATGCGCTAATTTTTCGGCGTCTTTGAGACGTGTCCAACCGGTTTGACGATTTCCCCAATTAGGTTACCAAAAGTTATATCATTTCTGAATGGAAAATGAACAAGGCTGCGGCATCGATTCCCCATATAATTGAATCTGGATGATACCTGCCGATTACTTAATTCAAATAATGATTACGAATGAAATGCAGGAAAATACCCAATCGGTAATGTTCTCCTCTGGTAACTGATGCAAATTAGGTCTTCTCATGTGCGCGACGCAATGTAAAAGCTAAAAAACGAATTTTAAAAGTGGAGGATTTTGTATGCCACAAGGTAAATTGAGTACACGACCGGCGGTCGCAGCTCAGGACCGCGCTGAGCGAATTCTTATCGAGGCTACAAGATTATTCACTGAAAATGGCTACGCAGGCACTCGAATGTCTGACATTGCCTCGGCAATTGGCGTGACTAAGCCTATTGTCTATCGCTACTTTGACTCTAAGCAGGTATTGTTTGAAGCATTGGTACGGCGCGTACTTGCTGACCAAATCGAAGGCGCGTGCCGTTTGATCGATGAACATCGCGGCCCAACAAAGCCATTGCTCAACCAATTGGTCCGCGATGCACGGATCGCTTTGAGTGCACCAGGCGCACTGGCCCCTTGGCGCATCGCTGTGGGCGAAGCAGACCGCTTCCCAGATTTGGCTGCCTTCTTGCGTCATGGCTTCATCGATCCAGTCGAAGCATCGATCAAGAACTTGTTTGAGCGCTCCTTGGCAGCCAATGAAACGCAAGGAACCAACGCGGCGACCCTGTCTCGCTTATTCTGCGCCCCTGTGGCAGCGGTTGCGATGATGATGGCAACTTTTGGCGAAGCTGAAGAAGCACAATTTGACATCGACGCTTTCCTGACCGCGCATGTCGAGGGCTTCTGGCGGGGTTGGGCAGTTAAGCCATAAAGCTTAGCGGCC
>CALRLV020000083.1:0-9904 GCA_943368895.1 Ferrovibrio terrae | reverse complement strand
ACTATAATGGCCAAACGCGCTATTATTACGCCATGCCTTACGGCGATCACTATGTCTGGGGGGCAACCGCTGGCATGTTGCGCGCGCTCTATTTGCGGGTGTTTGCTGAAGGCTTAAGCAGCGGTTTCGAAGGCTAACCAAGCCTACTGAAATTTCAGTCAAAAATCCGAATCATTTCTGCACCAAAGTGAGTAGGCTTTAACTTACCATTCACCTCAATCCTTCATGTCTCATCAATTATTGCGGTGACTGGGGATGCTTGCCCCAGATTAAAAGGATTGGCGCAGCATGAAGGGCGTGCGGGTAGGGGTGTTAATGGGTGGCTGGTCAGCCGAGCGACCTGTGTCGCTTGTCTCCGGCAAGGCCTGTGCCGATGCTGTGCGTGCGCTTGGTGCTGAAGTCGTGGAGATTGACGTCGACCGCGACATTGCTTCGGTCTTGAAATCTGTTTCCCCCGATATTGCGCTCAATGCGCTGCACGGGCCATGGGGCGAGGATGGGCGGATCCAGTCAGTGCTCGAGATCGCCAATATCCCTTATACGCATTCTGGCGTTCTAGCTTCTGCTTTGGCGATGGATAAGGAAAAAGCCAAAGCGGTGTTTGCTAGCGCTGGTCTCGATGTGCCCGCTGGCAGGCTGATGTCGCGCCAAGATGCAGCGCGCGAACATCCTCTTGAGCCGCCATATGTGGTGAAGCCCAATGCGGATGGCTCCTCCTTTGGCGTATTCATTGTGCGCAAGGGTGAAAATCGGCCGCCTGAAAAGCTGCTCGACCCTGATTGGCGCTCTGGCGATGAAGTGCTGGTCGAAGAATTTATCGCTGGTCGTGAGTTAACTGTCGCCGTGATGGGCGACCGGGCTTTGGCGGTGACGGAAATTCGCACGGGCCATGAGTTTTATGACTACGACGCCAAATATGCCGCAGGTGGATCTGTCCATCACGTAAACCCATCAGACCTGCCTGCTGCCGTGCATGAAAAGGCGATGACGGACGCGGTGCGTGCGCATCAGCTGTTGGGCTGTCGTGGCGTGACGCGGACAGACTTCCGCTATGACCCCGCCACCAATCGTTTGGTGGTACTGGAAATCAATACCCAGCCCGGGATGACGCCAACCTCGTTGGCACCTGAGCAGGCGGCCCATGTTGGCCTGTCATTTAATGACCTCGTAAAATGGATGTTGGAGGACGCATCATGCCCGCGATGAGACAAACGCGCCGTGCGGCCCCTAAGCGCGCGCCAGCCCCCCGTATTCGTGCCCGTTCGCCCCGGCGTACGGATAGTCATGCTTGGACGATGAAGCTGGGCGCTTGGGCTCATGCCCGCATGCGCGCTGCCCAATATGATGGCCCAACCCGCAAGATTTTGGTCGGCGTTACCCTAGCATCGGTCTTTGCGATCTTTGTGCTCCTCGCCGCTGGACTAGGCATTTTGGACGACATGGGGCGCGGCATTCAAACCAGTGCGGGCAATGCTGCCCGCAGTGCAGGCCTTGCAGTCCGAGTTATCAATGTGCAGGCCCCCAATGGTCTGCAATTGAGTGAGTATCAGCGGGCCGAAGCCGAAGTGAAATCCGGTATCATGGCCGACGATGTCATGTTTGGCATTGATCCGTCTGAAGTTCGCGCACGTGTCGCTGAATTGCCGTGGGTCGAAGGCGTTGTTGTACGCCGCTTATGGCCCGATCAAATCCAAATCCTCATTACCCCGCGCGCTGCGACTGCCCTTTGGCAAGATAAGGGTAAGTTGTCCTTCATGGATGGCTCTGGTCGCAAGCTAGGTGAAGCGAAAGATACGACGTCAGCCAAAGGTTATGCCTTGGTCGTTGGGGCTAATGCCGGTGCGCAAGCCCCAGCTTTGTTTGACGCGCTGCGCACCAATCCCGATGTAGCCAGCCGCACGTCTGCCGCCATGTGGGTTGGAGACCGCCGTTGGACCCTGCGTTTGAAGTCGGGTGCCGATATCTTGCTGCCAGAAACTGGCATGAACGCGGCATTAGCTCAATTGCAAGCCTTGCAAGCCAGCCATCAAATTCTTGACCGTGAATTCGCTCGCTTGGACCTCAGAACGTCCGGCACCCTAATTCTCCGCCCGACTCCAGAACGTTTGTCGGTGACGAAGCCTCAAGAAGCGGCCAAGTCCGCTCAGAGGGTTTGATACACACCGAAATGAGACAAACATGTCCTCTTTAACCAAGCGTGCTGCCGTTGAAACTCGAACACCCGCCCCACGGGCCGCCATGTTGGCTGCCTTGGATATTGGCGCGTCAAAAATCACGTGCTTTATCGGCAGTACCGGCCAAGGCACTGGCCCTCTGCGTGTGGCAGGGGTGGGTACACAGCCCGCGCGCGGCGTACGCAACGGCGCGATTGTGGATCTGGAAGCGGCAACAAAAGCTGTAAAGGCCGCGATTGCGCAGGCCGAGCGCATGTCGGGCGTCACGGTAAGTGAAGTGGTGGTCTCGGTCTCTGGTTTAGGTGTCCGGGCTGAACAAGCGCATGGCGAAATCACTTTTGCCAATACCGAAATTGGCCCGAAAGAGCGCCGCCGCGTGGTGGGTTCTGCGTTGGAGCATGTGCGCTTAGACGGTCGATCTATCCTGCACGCAACACCAAGTTTCTTTGTCGTTGATGGCCAAAAGGTCCGCGATCCGCGCGGCATGTTGGGTCGTCGGTTAGGTGTCGCAGTCACGGTGGTAACCGCCCCAACGCCGCAATGGCGCAATATCGTTCTTTGCGTGGAGCGAGCGACTTATACGATTTCAGGCTCTGTTGCCGCACCTTATGCGGCCGCATTGGGCGCTTTGGCCGAAGACGACTTAGAGCTTGGGGCGTTGGTGGTCGATATGGGCGCGCGCTCTACCACCGCTGCCCTATTCCATGCGGGTGCTCTTATTCATGTGGATGCTGTGCCCATCGGGTCTGACCATGTCACCCATGATATAGCCCATTGCCTAGGCACCACAGCAGCTGCGGCAGAGCGCCTCAAGATCGTGCATGGTAGCGCGATTGCCAGCTTGAACGAAGATAATTTGATGATCGATGCACCCCGCATGGGTGAAGATGGTCAACTCATCTCGGATCAAGCCCCACGTTCGATTCTGACAGGGGTCGTTCGCCCGCGCGTAGAAGAAACATTGGAGCTTTTGCGTGACCGCTTGCGTGCTGGCGGGCTTGATAAGCTCAATGCTGGTCGCCGGATCGTGTTGACAGGGGGCGGCAGTCAATTGAACGGCGTGCGCGAACTGGCCGCACGCGTGTTTGAAGGCCATGTGCGCATCGGTCGTCCGCAACGCTTTACAGGTCTTGGCGATGCGGTTGCGGGACCCGGCTATTCGGTAGCTGCTGGTCTGTTGCGTTGGGGCGTGGAACGGCCAACCGACATGGCCAGCAGTGCTTCTCAGATGGTGGAGCCTTCTAGCCATCCCGTCGCGCGTGCTTTGCAATGGCTGAAAGACAATTTCTAAAGCGCTTTAGCTTGCAATCCCGATCCGCTTGATTTCCCAATGCAGGTCTACGCCTTGCGTAGCTTTGACCTGTTGGATGACGTGTTCGCCCAAGGCCTCAAGGTCCTTCGCGGTGGCAGTGCCGGTGTTGATCATGAAGTTACAATGCTTCTCGCTCATTTGCGCGCCACCAATCTGATAGCCGCGTAAGCCTGCTGCATCGATCACTTGCCAGGATTTTCGGCCGCCGGACTGCACAGGGTCAGGGTTTTTGAATGTACTCCCGCCAGTTTTGTCACGGATCGGCTGACTTTGTTCGCGTTTCTGGGTGATCGCGTCCATGCGTGCTAGGATTGCTGCCGGATCATCGGCCGTGCCTTGGAAGGTAGCTGACACAAAGATCAAATCTGCTGGTGCAGTCGTGTGCCGATAGGTGAAACCCATGTCGGTACAGCTGATCTCATGACGCTGGCCTGCCCGATCATAGGCCACGCACGAGACCAAAACGTCTTTGGTTTCGCTCCCATAACAGCCGGCATTCATGCGCAAAGCCCCGCCAATCGTGCCCGGCACACCACGATAGAACTCTAGGCCCGCAATGCCTGCTTCGGCAGCTTTTTTTGCAACACTGGCGTCCAAGCAGGCAGCGCCAGCCGTGACCGTCAGGCCATTGGTGAATATTTGACCAAAGCCGCGCGGCGACAGACGGATTACAACACCGGGCACACCGCCATCGCGTACAATCAGATTAGAGCCGACGCCCACTGCCAGAATGGGAATATCCGCCGGGCAGGCGCGCAGGAAATCTGCCAAATCATCTTCATCCGCCGGCTGAAACAGCACTTCGGCTGGTCCACCGACCCGAAACCAAGTGAAAGGGGCCAATGTGACACTGGCTTCGAGTTTGCCCCGAACGGGGGGGAGGCGGTCCAAAAGGTTCATGCCTCAGGCTTAACGCCAGCTTTGGCCCTCGGAAAGGGGTTATTGCTGAGACTTAACACTCAATACGTCTGTCGTTCGAAAACCAAAGTCAGTCAGGACACGGCGGGTCGCTTCATCATTTCCCCCGGTTGTGAGGCCAACCCGCAAGCTAGGCGCTTCCTGATCCAGTTGGTTTTGCAGCAAATGGGCAGTTCGTCGGGCAATCGCATCACCTGAATCAATCCAAGTCACGGCACGAGGGGCCATGGCTTCAAGTTCTGCTTGAACCAAGGGATAATGGGTGCAAGCCAAGACGACCACATCCACGGCTTCACCCCCCTCTTGGTCGAAAATCCCTGTTATAGCAGCCTTGAAAATCTCCCGATCCGGCAGTTCCCCCGCCAACTTGGCTTCGGCCGCGCCAGCAAGTCCGACTGCGCCATGACGCAATATCCGCTTGCCGTCTCCAAAAGCTGCAATCAACTCATCGGTATAGGAACGTGTGACGGTCTTGGGCGTTGCGAGTAAACCGATGGTCCCTGTCTGTGTGAGGGCTGCAGCAGGCTTGATCGCGGGGACAACACCGACAACTGGAATAGAAACTTGGGCCCGTACAACATCCAAGGCCAAAGTGCTGGCTGTATTGCAGGCGACAATGACTAAATCGGCAGAACTAGCCTCAATTCCCGCCCGAATTACCGCCGGCACACGGACCATCAAGGCCTCGTCTGGCTTGTCGCCATAGGGGAAGAAAGCGGTGTCCGCCAGATGGAAAAGGTCGAGTCCAAGGCGCGCGTTAACAATCGCATTAATAACTGACAAGCCGCCTAGACCAGAATCGAAAACAAGCACATGAGGTCTATTTTTCAGGGGTTTCATCCGCACCATGTGCCTTTCAGAGACGCGTGAATCATGCTGAATTTTTTCTTAAGATTCATCATTTGCATGAATCAAATTAACTCCTGCTTAAACATGTCGGGGGCATCCTCAGCCATCGATTCTTTCACTAATCCCGCACGAAGCCTTCGAGGAGCCTAGAATGGCTATCCGCCTAAACGTCCCCACCCAAACTGAACTCAGCCCACGGATTGTCGTATTCGGCGTCGGTGGCGCGGGCGGCAATGCCGTCAACAACATGATTGATGCAGACTTGCAGGGTGTGGAGTTTGTGGTCGCAAACACCGATGCGCAGGCCTTGGCCCGTTCAAAGGCAGAGCGTCGCATTCAGATCGGCCTAAACACCACGCAAGGCTTGGGGGCAGGGGCAACGCCACAAGTTGGTATGGCGGCTGCGGAAGAGAGCCAGAGCGAAATTCTTGATCATTTGGCCGATGCCAACATGGTCTTTATCACGGCCGGTATGGGTGGTGGCACGGGGACGGGGGCGGCCCCAGTTATCGCGCGTACGGCGAAAGAGCAGGGCATTTTGACGGTTGCTGTGGTGACCCGTCCATTCCAGTTCGAAGGACCGCGCCGCATGCGCATGGCCGATGCGGGCATTGCTGAGCTTCAAAAGTATGTCGACACGCTGATCATTATTCCGAACCAGAATTTGTTCCGCGTTGCCAATGATAAAACGACGTTCCACCAAGCTTTCCAATTGGCTGACCAAGTGCTGCATTCTGGCGTGCGCGGGATCACCGATTTGATGGTGATGCCTGGTCTGATCAATCTCGACTTTGCAGACGTGCGCTCGGTTATGGGTGAAATGGGCAAGGCGATGATGGGCACTGGTGAGGCTTCTGGTGAGCGTCGTGCGTTGGAAGCCGCCACTAAAGCCATCAATAATCCACTGTTGGAAGATATGTCTCTGAAAGGCGCACGTGGGGTGTTGATCAACATCACCGGCGGCTATGACATGACCCTGTTTGAGTTGGACGAAGCGGCCAACCATATCCGCCAAGAGGTCGATCCAGACGCCAATATCATCGTTGGTTCGACCTTTGATGAGACCTTGGAAGGCGTGATGCGCGTGTCCGTGGTCGCTACCGGCATTGAAGCTGCGGCGATGACCGAAGGCCGTCCACAAGCCACGGGCTATTTCAATGCGGCACCAGCACAACAGCCAGCCGCGCCAGCGCCGACGGTCGTGCGCGTCAACAATGGCCGTGAGCCCATGGTTCATCAGCCGATCGTGCAGCGTCAGCCAGAGCCCCAGCCAGCCCCCGTTGCGCAAGAGCCAAGCTATCAGCAAGCCCCCCAGCCAATGATGCAGCAACCGGCACCTCAGCCTGTGCAACAGCCCTTGTTCCAGCAGCCACAAGCCGCACCAGAGCCAACTGTCGCGCGTCAAGAGTATCAGCAAGCTGCACCACAAGCGCAGCCAAACTATGCTGCAGCCGCTGCGCCACAGGCGCGCCCGGTTTATCAAGCAGCTCAACCCCGCCCACCTGTCCATGGCTCAACCATGCAGCAGCGCCCTGAGCAGCCAAGCTACCAATCGCGTGCTGCATCCCCGCAACACCAAGAAGAGCCTCGCCAACAGCGCAGCTCTGGCTTTAATGGCTTCAATATTTTTGGCCGCCCAAAGCCTGCTGCACGTGAAGAGCAATGGGACGAGCGCCCAGAGCCAAGCGCAAAATCGATCACCCAAACCCAGCCACTGTTTGGCGATGAGTTTGATGATGAGATCGAAATCCCAACCTTCCTGCGCAAGCAAGCAAACTAACACACTCTTTCTGCAAGAGTTTACCAAGAAAAGCGCCGCCGTACAGAAATGTGCGGCGGCGTTCACGTTCTATTGTCACATATCGAAATATTCTTTGGTTTGTCAGGTGACAGCGTCTGCGCCAAAGAGGAGGCGCAGACATGTGTCCACAGAGGCAAGATGTCTAAGTTGATATGAAGGTCAGTAAAGCGTGCAATACCAAACTGTGACAGCCCTCCAACATACGCTCGCAGGCCATGCGTCTTGCGTGGGCGTTGGCTTGCATACGGGTAAGCCTGTCCGGGTCACGTTGAAGCCTGCTGGGGTTGACCATGGTATTGTGTTCGTGCGCTTGGATGCGCCTGAATTTGCCCGTCGCATTGCCGCCTTGGTCGATAAGGTCACGACGACTGAATTGGGTACCACTTTGGCTAATTCTGCTGGTGTGTCGGTTGCCACGGTTGAGCATTTGATGGCCGCCCTGTTTGGCATGGGCATTGATAATGCAATTGTCGAAATCGACGGCCCTGAAGTCCCCATTCTAGACGGGTCGTCTGAGCCCTTCATCGAAATGATTGAGATGACCGGCACGCGGGCCTTAGGTGCGCCCCGTCGCATGTTGGAAGTCGTAAAGCCTGTTGAAGTGCGCCTCGGCAACAAGCTTGCCCGGCTAGAGCCTTTTGATGGGTTTGAGCTGGACGTTACGGTTGAATTTACCACGCGCGCAATTGGTCGCCAGCGGGTTGTGTTTGATTGTACGCCACAAAGCTTCGCCAATGATTTGGGTGCCGCGCGCACCTTTGGCTTCCTGCATCAAGTTGAAGCTATGCAGGCCAAGGGTTTGGCCTTGGGTGGGTCCCTCGAAAATGCGGTCGTGATTGATGGCGATGCCATCGTCAATCAAGAAGGCTTGCGCTTTGCCGATGAGTTCGTGCGCCATAAGGCACTCGATGCGGTTGGCGATTTGGCTTTGGCTGGCGCGCCGATCAAAGGCCGTTATGTGGCTGAGCGGGCAGGCCATGAAATGAATGTGGCGCTTGTTCGCGCACTCTTGGCAGACGAAACCGCTTGGCGGTGGAATTTCGCGCCTTTGGCGGCAGAGCTTTTGCCCGCAGCTGGGGCCTAGGCCCGCAATTTCCGCTTGGTGAAATGCCAAAGTGGTGAAACTCTATCACCCAAACTTAACCTAATCCCCCTAGCCTTTAGTCTGGCATAAAAGGAAGAAAACGATGGGTCGTCGCTATTTTGGAACCGATGGGATTCGCGGTGAAACCAACAAATGGCCCATGACTGCCGAAGTCGCCATGACCCTGGGTATGGCCGCTGGCACCGTGTTTAAGAAGGGCGAGCATCGACACAATGTCATCATTGGCAAGGATACACGTCGCTCGGGCTATCTCGTAGAGTTTGCCTTGGTGGCTGGCTTTGCCGCCGTTGGCATGGATGTGAAGATCCTTGGACCAATTCCAACCCCTGCCATCGGTCTGTTGACGCGCTCTTTGCGCGCCGACCTCGGCGTGATGATTTCAGCTTCCCACAATGGCTTTGCGGACAATGGTATCAAGCTTTTTGGTGCCGATGGCTTTAAGCTGAGCGATGCCCAAGAGCAGGAAATTGAAAAGCTGTTGGACGAGCCAGACCGGATCGTTCGCGCTGCCCCCCATGAAATCGGGCTGGTCAAAAGCTTTGAAGACAGCCGTGGCCGCTATGTTGAATTTGCCAAGGGCGCTTTCCCGCGTGGCATGAGCCTCGAAGGCCTGCGTGTGGTGGTCGATTGCGCCAATGGTGCGGCTTACCGGACGGCCCCTTGGGCGTTATACGAATTGGGTGCCGAAGTCGTCGAGATTGGCGTTAATCCCAATGGCAGTAACATCAATGCTGGCTGTGGCTCAACCGATACGCGCCTTTTGAAGCAAACAGTGCTCGAACGCCGCGCCGATATTGGCATCGCCTTGGATGGAGATGCGGATCGTATCATCATCATCGATGAAAAGGGTCGTGAGATTGATGGCGACCAAATCATTGCCGCTATTGCGCGCGACATGATTGCCGACAAGACTTTGCGCGGTTCAGGTGTTGTGACCACAATCATGTCCAATCTGGGGTTAGAACGCTATATCGCCGATCAAGGCTCCCAACTCATTCGGACGGGTGTCGGCGACCGCCATGTGGTTGCGCGCATGCGGGCGGATGATTGTAATCTGGGTGGCGAACAATCGGGCCATATCGTCTTATTGGATTACGCCACCACCGGCGATGGTCTGGTGTCGGCCTTACGGGTTCTCTCTTCCATGGTAACCCACGGCAAGTCGGCCAGCGAGACTTTGTCGGTCTTTACCCCATCACCGCAAGTCTTGAAGAATATCCGCTATAGCGGTTCTTCGCCCTTGGCAGACCCAGACATGCAAGCCCATGTCAAAAAGGCAGAGGACGCCTTAACGGCATCTGGCGGCCGCTTGGTCGTGCGCACCTCCGGCACAGAGCCTTTGGTGCGTTTGATGGCCGAAGGCGATGATCTTAAGAAGATCACCCAATTGGTCGATGAATTGGCCTCTACCCTGCAAAGCCGCCGTTTAGCGGGCTGACGCTTCAGCCCGCCAATTTCACCATTAGATGCCGCTTCTTGCCGAGCGAGAGCTTGACCTCTTGACCGTCGCGCAGCGCGTCTGGGATCGGCCCGGTGACATCTTGAATCACCGCATCATTGAGCCGCAGGCCACCGCCCTTGGCTTGGCGCTTAGCCTCCCCATTGGACTCAACTAGGCCTGCTGCCACGAACAAAGCTGCCAGCGATGTGGGGGCTTCTGATAGGTCGATGGATGGCAAGCCACCCTCGGCCCCGCCGCCACCAAACTGCGCCGCTGCGGTCGCTTTAGCCGCTTCAGCCGCCTC
>CALRLV020000082.1:0-9947 GCA_943368895.1 Ferrovibrio terrae | reverse complement strand
GATTGGGCCAACGGGCGTTGGCAAAACTGAGATTGCCCGTCGTCTGGCGAAACTGGCTGGGGCACCCTTTGTCAAAGTGGAAGCCACCAAGTTTACGGAAGTTGGCTATGTCGGACGCGACGTGGATCAGATCATTCGTGATCTCGTTGAGGCTGCCATCCATTTGGTGCGAGACCGTCGCCGCAAGGATGTGCGCGCCAAGGCCGAAGCTATGGCCGAGGACCGGGTTTTAGACGCCCTCGTCGGCACTGAGGCTAGCCAAGGCACACGCGAAGCCTTTCGCAAGAAACTTCGTGGGGGCCTGTTGGCCGACAAAGAGATCGAGCTGGATTTTGACGTCAGCTCGCCCGCCGCGTCCATGATGGAATTTCCAGGCGCCCCCGGCGGCATGATCGACTTGGGCACCATGCTGCAGAATTTGTCCGGCACCAAGAAGCGCACGCGCAAGACCACCGTTGCCGAAGCCTATGAGCCCTTGGTAACCGAGGAGAGCGACAAGCTATTGGATAAGGATTCCATCACGCAGGAAGCCTTGCTCTTGGCCGAAACCGAAGGCGTCGTTTTCATCGATGAAGTCGACAAAATTTGTGCACGTGCCGAACGCCAAGGCGCGGATGTCAGCCGCGAAGGCGTGCAGCGCGATCTTTTGCCCTTGATCGAAGGCACCACCGTTTCGACCAAGCACGGCGCCCTAAAGACCGACTTCATCCTGTTCATCGCCTCTGGCGCCTTCCATGTCGCCAAACCCTCAGACCTATTGCCAGAACTGCAAGGCCGCTTGCCAATCCGGGTAGAGCTGCAAGCCCTGACCCGCGATGATTTCCGCCGCATCTTGACCGAGCCTGAAGCTAGCCTTGTCAAACAATATGTTGGCCTGATGGGCACCGAAGGTGTGACGCTTTCCTTCACCGAAGAGGCCGTCGATGCCATCGCCGATGTGGCGGTATCGGTGAACACCAGCGTGGAAAATATCGGTGCCCGCCGCTTGCACACTGTGCTTGAACGCGTGCTAGACGACATCAGCTTCCACGCCACCGACCGCGGCGGCGAAACCATCGAAATCACCAGCGCTTACGTGCGCCAAAAGGTCGAAGGCTTATCGAAGAACACCGATCTCAGCCGGTTTGTGTTGTAGGGGGTGGGCGAGGATAATTAGGCCAAAGCAATGAGATCTTCTTTACTTATGTCGGAGACTATCCTGGGGCCCGATGCTAAATCTTGTCTACTAAAACCGGAAGAATTACACTCGTAATTGGCATCGTTACTAGGGCCAATCGTATCTTTGCGCGCTTTTTCCCATCAACTTCTGCATCACCAAACATGAAAGTGATTTTGGGGAACAACCACTCCCAAATCTTTGATATCTTCTTATCAAAGAAAAATGCCAAAATAACCGCCACCAATTGCAATGAAAAGAATAAATTCGAATTTCCGTCAATTGCTACCGCATAGCTTTTTAGTGCATTTAAAACAAACGGTGAAAATAAACTTCCAAACAAATATTTAAAGGCCGCGAGTGGAAGTAGTAAAAGATATGGTAGAATAAGAATAAACACTAGCCAAGGCCAGAAAGATGGGCTGAACAAACCCCAAAACTGCTTCCTCGACTGAATAAGTTTTTCCAACCGTCCTTTGGTATAGTCGACCCACTCATGATCGCCACTAAGCAAGAAACTGATAGGCGTATAAGAATTAGCTATCTCAATTTTTAAGAAGCGCCCCCAATTCATGCTTCCAATTTTAACTTCTAGAGCTTGTATGCCTCGATCGTCGAGTTTATTGGCACTCAAAATTGAATCGAAACCGACATCATGTCGCACAGTACCATTCTTTTGGGTGTAAGTCACAACAACTTTAGTATAGCTTGGAGCCCAAGTTTCACGGTAACTTTGAGACGCGGCCTGCTTCTCCTTCGCAGACTTGTAATAGTTCCTGCTTGCCATCTTCGCATTTGTTTCTGCGGTTAGCGCAATGTCATTGTGTTGCTCGATTTCTGCGATAATCTCTCGGAGATCATTCAAAAAGATCCCATCTATCACATAACTACCACCCAGCCGACTTGATGCAGAGCTCGTCACCGCCACACCTACCGCGCAAATTTCTGGAATTTGATCCGGCTTGGAATGATTTCGGTCAGGCCCAGACGACGCTTCTTGTCTTCTTCATAGGCTTGGAAGTTGCCCTCAAACCATTCCACATGGCTGTCGCCCTCATAGGCGAGAATGTGGGTGGCCAGACGGTCGAGGAACCAGCGGTCGTGGCTGATGACCACGGCGCAACCGGGCCAAGCTTCCAGCGCATTTTCCAGCGCCGAGAGGGTTTCTACATCCAAGTCGTTGGTCGGTTCGTCGAGCAGCAGCACGTTGGCACCCGAACGCAGGGTCTTGGCGAGGTGAACGCGGTTGCGTTCGCCCCCTGACAACAGGCCGACTTTCTTTTGCTGATCGCCACCTTTGAAGTTGAACGTGCCAACATAAGCGCGCGACGGCACTTCACGGCCGCCCACATCAATAATGTCGAGCCCGCCGGAAATCTCTTCCCAGACGTTCTTGTTGTCATCCAAATGATCGCGGCTTTGGTCGACAAAGCCCAGCTTCACGCTCTCGCCAACCGTGATGGAGCCTGAGTCTGGCTTTTCTTGACCGGTGATCATTTTGAACAAGGTGGACTTACCCGCCCCGTTTGGACCGATCACGCCCACAATGCCGTTTTGCGGCAATTTGAAGGTGAGATCACTGATCAGCATGCGGTCGCCATAGCCCTTGGACAGGCCGTCAAAGCGGATAACATTGGTACCCAGACGGGGTCCAGGTGGGATTTGAATGGTGGCAAAGCTCTGCTTTTCGCGCTCGGCCGCATCCGCCATTTCTTCATAGCGGGCCAGACGCGCTTTCGACTTGGCTTGGCGGGCTTTCGGGCTCTGGCGCACCCAATCCAATTCCTTCGCCATCATCTTGGACTTGGCATCGCTTTCGCGCTCTTCTTGCGCGATCCGCTTGGCCTTTTGTTCGAGCCAGCTGGAATAATTGCCTTCGTAAGGAATGCCTTTGCCGCGGTCGAGTTCCAGCGTCCACTTCGTCACTTGGTCGAGGAAGTAGCGGTCGTGGGTCACAAGGATGACGCAGCCAGGGAATTCTTCCAAATGGTGCTGCAGCCAAGCAACCGATTCTGCGTCCAAATGGTTGGTAGGTTCGTCCAGCATCATCATGTCGGGCTTGGACAACAAGAGGCGGCACAGCGCAACGCGGCGCTTTTCGCCGCCCGACAGCTTGGAAATATCGGCATCATTGTCGGGGCAGCGCAACGCGCCCATCGCCATTTCAATCTTGGCGTCAATGTCCCACGCGTCTGCCGCATCAATCTGCTCTTGCAGGGCTGTCATCTCTTCCATCAGCTCGTCGGAATAATCTTCCGCCATTTTCATGGAGATTTCGCCGAACCGATCAAACAAGATCTTCTCAGGGCATTCCGCAATGACATTTTCCCAGACCGACTTGGTTGGGTCGAGATCTGGCTCCTGAGCCAAATAGCCCATTTTGGTGCCTTGGGCTGGGCGTGCTTCACCCGTGAAGTCTTTGTCGAGACCCGCCATAATCTTCAAAAGGCTGGACTTACCCGAACCGTTGACACCGACTACACCAATCTTCGCATCTGGATAAAAGGACAACCAGATGTTTTCGAATACTTTCTTGCCGCCTGGATAGGCTTTGGTCAGGCCTTGCATTTGGAAAATATGCTGATGTGCCACGTGTGTGTCTTTCTGTCGGTCAAATGAGGAGTTGGCCGGGCTTTTAGCTGACCCGAAGGCGAAGGGGAAGGGTGCGCCATGCGGGGGACTTGTGCTGCCGCAGGTGCATGTCTATCGAAAAGCAGATGCGCTTGAACCCAAACCACAAGGTAGGGTCGATGAAAATTTTGTTCGACACGAATATTCTGATCGACCATTTGCAAGGTCACCGCGCCGCAACTGAAGCCATTGCCGCCCATAGCGGCGCAGCCATCTCGGTCATCAGCTGGGTGGAGATCATGTCGGGCGTGCCATCTGCCAACGAAGATGCCATGCGCCTCTGGCTGGACCGCTTTCATCTGATCCAAGTTGATGCCGACATTGCCGTCTATGCTGCTGCCCTTCGCCAAGAAAGACGGCTCGACTTGGCCGATGCGCTGATCGTGGCCACGGCCCAAGCCAGCGGGCGGACCTTGGTCACACGCGACCGCGCCTTGTGCGACGAGTTGGACGATCCGCCCGTTCTCATCCCCTATGAGCTGCATGCCGACGAGGCGTGATCGGAAACATCTCCAAGGTCTGAACACGGCTTGGCCATCTTAACGCCAAACTAACCATGTTTGGGTTTAACGAGCTAAGGGGCGATTTTGGAGCCACATCATGTTAGATCGGAAACTTGCTATTCTCTGCGCGGCAGCCCTGACTTTGGGCACGCCTGCATTTGCGCAAACCACAGGGCCGACACCCGATGACACGGCGACGTCATCGAGTGCTGCGTCTGCCACCAAAAAGGCCAATCCTGACGGCTTTACCCAGCAGGAGATCATCGACGCGGCCGGAACCTTCTTTGGCAAAACCTCCGGCAGTGTTGGCCAAGCGGTGGAGCGCGTGTTTCAAGATCAGGGCAGCCCCGTCGGCTATATCCGCGGCGATGAATATGCTGCCGCCGTTGGCTTTGGCCTTCGTTACGGTCAAGGCACTTTGGTCATGAAGGATGGGCAAGAACGGAAAATCTTCTGGCAAGGCCCATCTATCGGCCTCGACACCGGCGGCAATGCCAGCAAAGTCTTCACCCTTGTCTATAATCTGCAAAACCCCGATGGCATTTACCGGCGCTATCCAGGCGTTGAGGGCGCGGCCTTCTTTATCGCCGGGATTGCGGTAACCTATCAGCGTGCTGAAGGGGTGACTTTGGCCCCGATGCGCACGGGCCTTGGCTTCCGCGCAGGGGTGAACGCTGGTTATACCGCTTATTCAAAGCGCCGCCGCGCTATCCCATTCTGATTGTTCACGCAGATTTGAGTGCAAAAGTCTGGATAATCTGATCGACCTGCGCAGCCGTCGGCTGTGCAGCGTCGACAGCCAGCGCCTCATCGGGCGCCTCTAACGTCGAAAATTGTGATGCTAAGATGCTGGGGCCGGCAAAATGGCCTTGGCGGGTCGACAGGCGCGTGTGAGCGAGGTCAGTCCCGATCACCAAATGGACCAGATAGTCCGGCGACAAACTGGTCCGATGCACGGCTTTGAGTGCGGAGCACGCCAAAATAGTCGGCACGCCAACCTCGTCAAACACGGGCTTAATGCGGGCAAGCCAAGCCGCGCGATCGGTCTCGTCCAGGGTGACGCCGGAGGCGATTTTGGCCTTGGCCTCTGGGGAATGAAAATCATCGGCATCCAAGAACCGCCAGTTGAGCCGTGCGGCCAAAGCCGTGCCCAATGTCGTCTTGCCCGCGCCAGAGACGCCCATGATCACAAGTTTCGCCATGGCCCCGCCTTTAGCGGAACCACCCCCGGCCCAGCAAGTCAGCCGCACAGGGCGAATTGACACCTAGCTCACTGATAAGCCAATTGACGCCCGCCCCCATGTCCTCTAAATCCCCGCTTCCGTTGCCCAGATGGCGGAATTGGTAGACGCACTGCTTTCAGGTAGCAGCGCCGCGAGGCGTGGAGGTTCGAGTCCTCTTCTGGGCACCACTTTCTTGTTTGACGAAGTCCAAGGAAGTACAAAAAATCAATAAAACATCGCTTCAAGCCAAGTTGCGGGCGCCGATTTTCTCGCTAAATCAGTTCAAAGGAGCGGTGGTCGCTTACCATGGCGGCGGCGCGGGCGCACATGGCTAGGAACATGGCGTCGCCGCGTGGGGTTTGGGCGACGATCATGGAGGCGAGGACGCCCATGAGAAAGCCTGCCAAAGCGTCGCGGCGATAAATGTTCCATAGGTTTTGAGTGTCGGCTTGGGGTACCCCGGCCTTGACCAACTGGCTGGTCCATAAATCGAGCAATGCGCGCTCGTGGGTACGACGCATTTCTGGTGTCAGGGCGGTTCCAAGATAATAGGCTATATCGGTCGCCCCATTACCAACCCCTGCTGTTTGCCAATCGACAATGACAATCGGTTGGGCAGGATCGCCTTCAAAAAACAGCATATTGTCGGGGCGGAAATCACCATGGGTGAGACATCTGGGCCCGGGGCGTTGGGTGATCCAGTCATTGATCCTGCCCAGATAAGCCTCGCCCGTGGCGCGGATTTGATCGTTGATCTGGTCGCCATAGCGCGCGCAAAAGGCGGGCCAGAGCATTTCAAACAAGCCGTCGACATTCATGCCAGAAGCGGCTTGCGATCCGTTGAGCCAAGCGTGGGTGTCGAGGCCACTATCTCCCCACCAAGCCGCATGGATGCTGGCTGCGGCACCCATGGCAAGCTTTGCTTCTTCCAAAGTTGCAGGCGTGAGTTGATTGCCTGGGCGGTGGCTTGGAAAATCATCCATCAATAGCGCAAAGTCGTGGGTCGCCTCGTCCACCACGGCGTATCTGGCGGTCGGGATCGGCAGAGGCTTGGTGTTGCCATAGTTTTGATAGAATTTTACTTCTCGCACATAGCTTAATTGCGCAATGCCCGTGGCCCGGCTGACCGGATCTTCCGACATGAATTTGCCAATCAGCGAAGACTTCTGGGCCGCATCGGGATCGATCAGCGAAAAGCGATAGGTCGCACCAACTTGGCCAGTCCCGACGGCTTGTGCGGAGACGCCAGAAACCATCCAGCCCAAATGCTGGGCCAGCCAGTCTGCAGTGATGTCGGTTGGGGCGGGGATGGGATTAGTCTGCGACAAGGCTTGTTAGTCCCAAGGGGGCAAAGGCGCCGATGATGAATTGTTCCAGAATGCCGGTACCAACTTGCGTTTCACCGCCAGTCGACAGGGTCACTTTGCAAACGGCCTGAATGTGCAGGTGGTCGGGGCGACCCGGCGTGATTTTGGACAGGTCGATATCCTCACGCTCGATGACCAACTCGCCCTTCCAACCGCCATGCCCCCACGACGGATGTCCATAGCCAAGACCGCGCATCAGGAAAGTGGTGAGGGGTTGGAAAGTGGCTTGGCGCGGTGGCTGGCCTTCGGCATCGATACGCAAGCTAGCCGAACTGGCGTGACGCATGCCGGGTATTAAGGTGAGAGACATAGATGCGCACTCTGTCTCTATACGATCCGCAGGGCCCTCCTTGTCTGGGCACCATACCGCCCGGCTATTCCAAGGCTTTCCGGTTTGGTCGGCATTAATATGGAAGAAAAGGCTGGCGTTGGCAAAGTTGACCGGGCTCCACAGCCAGAAAAACTGCGGCACTTGTTGGGGCACGCTGGGCTGGGGGTCGCTGGCACCAATTGGCCGAACGCCCCAAGAGCGGTCGCGCGTGCCGACACTGCCGCCAACATCTTCACGCACGCCGTCGATCTCGATCCAACCCGACCAATGCCCATTCTGGGTCATGCGCGTATAATCCATGAAGGTGCGCGGCCCGATTCGGCGCGTAAAGCGCGGCTCTTCAACCGGAAAGGCGCGGCCCGTAAAGGTCAAATCGGCGCTAATGCCTTCATGCTCGCTGACGACAATGCGCAGAATGTTCAGGGGCTCAACAATCTCAATCCGGATTGGTCCAACCGACAGATCCATCCGCTCCATCGCCAAAAGCCGTGACGCATGCAGACAATGTTGAACGCCATCGCGTATGAAAGAAAGATGCGCATCCGCGACATTTAGGTGCGGGTAAACACCAAAAGCCACAGCGACAAAGCCACTGCCGTCGCTTTGATAGCCATTGAAGAAATACCGGTCGTAAAAATTGCGATCCGTACCCGAAAACGCAATCGGTTCAGCGGTTTGATGAATTGGATAGTCGTCACCTTGCGTCAGCATATCGTGTTCCAAACCGATGAAAGTGGTGTTGCCAACAAACTATGGCCCATTCTGAAAGAAGTTGCCACACCCAACAAGCGTTGGCCTGGTATCATCTAGGTAGTTGAGCTTCCGAGTCCTTGTTTGGCCTTAAGTCAGGGAATAACGCCTACCTATCCCAGCCCCTTCTGCGCATAAATCATATAGCCGTGATGGCCGCCGTGGTCGGTGTGCTCCAAGACGAAGCGGGGGCAGCCGGCGCGGGTTAGAAGCGCCAGGACCTGGCCCAGATCGTAGTCATACATGGTGATCTGCCCAACATTTGGGCGCGGAAACAGGCTGTTCCGGAGTTGGCGCAACAGCTTTCGTGCCGGGCTGGCCTTATCTTGCGGGACAAGGTGCGCATCGCGATGGGTTGTGACGTGCATGGAGACAAAGCCACTGGGCTTAACGCTAGAGACCAAGTCTGTGATCAACTCTATGCCACGGGCTGGGGGAATATGTTGGAGGACGATGAAGGAATTGACCCAGTCAAACGGGCCAAACGCGGCGGCGGCTTTGGGCGTCGCCACTAGTTTCACCTCCGAGAGGCCCGATTCATCCAAGCGCGCCTGACAGATCGCCCGCATGGAGTCGGCAATATCGACGCCGACAGCGCGGCTGGAACGCTTGGCCATCGGCACCAATAAGCGCCCAACGCCCGCGCCAAAATCTAAGCAAGCCTCAAAGTGATCCGGGGCTGAAAAATAGTACTTTAGGGCGGCGTGGAACTGATCGACATTCGCCTGCCCACTTTCATAAAAGGCCTCACGCGTGGTGGCATCCATCTTGTCCGCGCGAAAACGCTCGTCTGTAATGACGGCCCAAAAGGGGTCCAGTTTGCCAAGTTGGTTCCAGTCAGAATCTGTATCTCGTTCGCTGCTCATCAAGGCCCAACCCACATCTTTCCAGCCTGTTACAGCTCACCACAAATGCTGTTACCCCTGCCTCTATGCTCGGACTCGCGACCTTCTAAAAGAGGCGGGCCTGCCTGCCCCTGTAATCCACCTTCAACTTCTTTTGCGGTGCAACGGAAAAAGGCTTAGAGATATCCGCAACGCTTGGTGCAGCCCGTCAATCGGCGCATTAAGGGTGCACATTTGTGACCATACGAGGCTTTAGACGTGACGATTCATTCATACGAAGGCGATCTACCAGATGGCTTGGATTTAGGGCCTGTAGTGGCCGTTGATACTGAAACTCTTGGCCTATCCTTGGTGCGGGATGCCCTGTGCGTGGTGCAATTAAGCGCTGGTGATGGGAATGCGCATATCGTCCGCCTGAACCGTCCGGCCTATGATTGCCCGAATTTGAAAGCTCTGCTGGCCGATCCAAAGGTTGAGAAGCTGTTCCATTTCGCCCGTTTTGATGTGGCGATGTGCAAGCACTATTTGGGCATTGAAGTTGGCCCGATCTTTTGCACCAAAATCGCGTCTAAGCTCGTTCGCACCTATACCGATCGCCATGGTTTAAAGGATTTGGTGAAAGAACTCGTCGGCGTTGAACTCAATAAGCAACAACAAAGTTCTGACTGGGGTGCTGCCCAACTCAGCGATGCGCAATTGGCTTATGCTGCCTCGGACGTGCTGTATCTCCACGCCGCAAAGACCCGTTTGGTTGAGATGCTGAAGCGTGAAGGCCGGCTTGAAATTGCCCAATCTTGCTTTGAATTCCTGCCGGTTCGGGCCGATTTGGACTTGATGGGTTGGTCTGAGTCAGACATCTTCTCCCACGCATGACAACTTTCGACACCCACGCCATCCACTCTGCCCGGCGCCGGATGACGCCGAATGATGCGCGCCTGCGCACCATACGGGTCAAGACGACGCGCTTGGTGTTTCTAGGAGGTGCGGCTCTGTCGACTTTGCTGTTGGTTGGCAGTGTGATTGTGCGCGGGGTGCAAGGTGCCGCGATTGACACGAGCAAATTGGTTCAGGGCGACCAATTCGTGATGGATGCTCCGGAGTTTGTGGGCAATACGCGTGAAGGCAAGCGGTTGAAGGTCAC
>CALRLV020000081.1:0-9949 GCA_943368895.1 Ferrovibrio terrae | reverse complement strand
ATGGGCGGGGCAGGCGTGTTGGCCTTTGCTCTCGTCGGTGGCTTTATGGCCGCACGCCAAGCCGCAGGACGGGTGGATGAACTGACCCGCACCACACGTGCCGTTATGGCCGGAGACCTCAAGCGTCGCGCAGCCGTGCGGACCATCAGGCCCGGCGATGGTGATGAGTTTGACGATTTGACCGAAGACCTCAACGCGATGTTGGAGCGGATCGACCGTTTGGTCGCTGCGGCACGCACAACGGGTGATTCCATCGCTCATGACTTGCGCTCTCCCCTCACACGACTGCGGGCGCGCTTGGAAGGGGCTGCAGCCAAGGCGCAATCGATTGAAGACCTCCGGGACGCGATTGAAGATGCCTTGATCCAATTGGATGGCGTGGTGGCCACGTTTAATGCGGTGCTGCGTTTGTCTCGCCTCGAAGCCGGTGAAGGCGGTAAGCTCGAGCCCTTGGACGTCAGTCTTCTGCTCGGCCAATTGGCGGATCTGTTTGAGCCTGTGATAGAAGAAGCGGGCTTGGTCTTTACCGTGGAGATTGAGCCAGAGTTGATGATCATGGCCGACCGTTCTCTCTTAGCCCAATCCATCTCCAATCTCTTGGATAATGCGGTCAAATACACCAGCGAAGGCGAGGTGCGACTATCGGCCAAGCGCCTGCCTGCCAACCAAATGTCTATCAGTGTGAGCGACAGCGGCAATGGAATCCCGGTCGATCAGCGCGATCATGTTTTGGAACGGTTTGTGCGCTTGGATAGCGCTCGTTCTCTGCCGGGTTCTGGCATTGGCCTATCGCTGGCCGTGGCGATTGCAGAGCTACATGGTGGACGCCTAACTTTAGCAGATGGCCTGCCACGTGGTGCTGATTGCGGTTTAGAGGCGCGGCTGATTCTGCCGCTTAAAGCTTGATGGTCGCGGTACAGTCCTTAGGCTCTTTGAAAGACGCTTTAGAAGCCGCGCGCCTTGTCGCTCCTTATCTGGATCGTTTAAGCCAAAGGCGGCCAGAAGCAGCCAGCCGTATCTTGGCGGGGCAGGTATCTGAGGTGTTAGCCGACAGTCTGCTGGCCTCTCAAAGCGCCGCAGAGCTTGGCGTCCCCGAAGCCATGGCGGTCCTGCGTCACGCCAAGGCTGATACACATCTGGCCTGCGCCCTTGGCGATTTAAGTGGGCGTTTGGAATTGGGTGATGTGACCTTGGCTTTGTCCAATCTGGCTGACCAAGCCACGCAGTCGGCAATGATCTTGGCTAGTCGGGCTGCGGCTAGTCGCGATGCTTCAAGCTTTCTGGTGCCAGATCGGGTGCCAGGCCTGTTCGTCATAGCCATGGGTAAGCACGGCGCGCACGAGCTCAATTATTCCAGTGATATTGACCTAGCGGCCTTCTTTGATCGCGACGCATTCCGGCCAGAGGATCAGGACGGGGCCAGCGGTGTCTGCGTGCGCCATGTACAAGCCGTCTCGCGCATCCTCGAAGAGGTGACGCCTGAGGGTTATGTGTTCCGCGTCGATTGGCGTCTTCGCCCCGATCCTGCCTCAACCCCGGTCGCGGTGTCGTTGCGCGCGGCAGAAGCTTATTATGAAAGTGTGGGGCAGAATTGGGAGCGTGCCGCCTTTATCAAGGCGCGCGCTATTGGCGGGGATTTTGAGGCAGCTAGCAGCCTGCTGAAGCATTTGCTGCCCTTCATTTGGCGCAAGAACTTGGACTTTGCCGCGATTGATGACGTGCAGTCCATTTTGCGCCAGATCCATGCGGTGCGTCGTTCGACCGATTTGGACGATCCGGCATTTGACGTAAAGCTGGGTCGCGGCGGTATTCGCGAGATCGAGTTTTTTGCCCAGACCCAACAGCTGATTTTGGGTGGACGCGACACCAGTTTGCGGGTGCGCGGCACTTTGCAGGCCTTAGATGCGCTGGTGGCGGCAGGCCGGATCGATGCTGCTGCGCGCGATGACTTGGCGCATGGCTATCGCTTTTTACGCGCGATCGAGCATCGCATCCAAATGCTTGATGATGAGCAGACCCATAAATTACCAGCCGATCCCAATCGGCGTGCCCGCGTCGCCGCCTTGTCTGGCCATGGTGATCTCGCCGCCCTTGATCGAGACGTTAAAGCTTGCCGCGAGATGGTCAGAACTCGTGTGCGTGAATTGTTCCCCGACAGCAAACCACTCTCCAGCCCGCTAGGATCTTTGGTCTTTACGGGCGTGGAAGATGACCCTGAGACGATTGAGACTATCGCCTCTCTCGGATTTACCGAGCCCAGCCAAATCGCCCGCACCATCCGCGCGTGGCACCACGGGCATATACCTGCAACCCGTACGGCCCGGGCCCGCGAACTTTTGACCGCACTGACTCCGGACTTGTTACAAGCTATTGCTGCAACTGGGGAAGCCGATACAGGTTTCGTGCGATTTCAAGATTTCTTTGCTGCTTTGCCAGCCGGCGTGCAGGTCTTGTCCTTATTCAAGGCGGAACCGCTTATACTCAAGGAGACCTGTGCGACTTTGGCTTTGGCGCCGCGTTTGGGCGCCGTGCTAGCGCAACGCCCTGCCATTCTCGACGCCATGTTATCGCCGCGTTTCACCGCGCCTTTATCCTTAGATGAACCGCAGACCCGGCTGGAGGTGTTGCGGGCGGGGATGGCCCACGCCCAGGGCTTTGAAGAAAGTCTCGATGCGGTGCGACGTGCCCACCGGGAGGAAATGTTCCGCATCGGCTTTCAGGTACTGCACGGCAGGGCCAAGGCTGATGAGGCGGGGATCGCCTACTCAAACCTTGCTGAGGCGAGCATTTCTGCGCTCCTGCCAGTGGCGCATAAAGCCATGAAGCATGCGCACGGCCTTATTTCAGGCCGTGTGGCTGTGTGTGCTTGGGGGAAATTGGGCGGTCAGGAATTGGCGGCCGATTCAGACCTCGACTTGATGATCGTTTATGATGTTGCCGATCCGGACTGTGAGTCTGACGGCAAACGACCAATCAGTGGCGAACAATGGCATTCCCGCCTTACCCAGCGTTTGGTTTCTGCGCTGTCCGTCCAGACCGCCGAAGGCAGCCTTTATGAAGTCGATATGCAACTCCGACCCTCTGGTCGGGCTGGGCCTGTGGCCGTGCGCCTGTCAGCTTTAGAGCGCTATTACGACAGCCAAGCTTGGACGTGGGAGTTTCAGGCCCTAACCCGTCTGCGCCCAGTTGCTGGGGATCCTACCCTAATGGCTGAGATCGCTGACCTAGCGCAAAAAGTGCTGCAAAAGCCGCGTTCAACCGAGAACTTAGCTAACGAAATTGTCGCCATGCGGGAAAAAATGGTTGCTGCTCATCCTGTACGCGGCGGTTGGGATGTGAAGCGCCAGCGCGGTGGACTGATCGATCTGGAGTTTTTCGCGCAATATCATCAATTACTGGCAGCCAGTACCGGCAAGCCCATCATCCACGCCAATACGATCGAAGCCATTCAAGCACTGGCCAATCATGGCTTTCTGGACATCGAGGAGGCGGGGCGCTTGATACAGGCAGGCGGCATCCTACAGAATGTGCGCCAACTCCTCGCCGTGGCAGCAGGCTCGGACTTTGAGCCAAGCCGAGCGGCAGCAGGGCTAAAGCAGGCGGTGGCGCACTGCCTTGATGCGCCAGACTTCAATACAGCCATTGCTATGTATGACGATGCCCGCGCCCTGATCCAACATCATTTTAATCAGATTGCAGGTGTTGCGACGGAATAGTCGTCCTGATGCGTTTTAAAGGCAGATCACCAATAAGCTTGACCTTCTCCCCAAGGTCAGCGGCACCCAGGAGCCCGATCATGCGTTTGAAGACTTTCCTTGCTACCGCCGGTTTTATGATGCTGGCAAGCCCGGTTTTGGCCCAACAAGGTCCACCACCGCCCCCACCTCCAGGCGAAGGCCCAGGCTTTTTTGAGCGAGCTGACCTGAATAAGGATGGGGCCATTACCATGGACGAAGTGCGCACGGCTCGCTTGGCCATGTTTGACCGAGCCGACAAGAACAAAGACGGCTTTGTCACCGAAGAAGAGATGCGCGCTGCCCGCCCACCTCGTCCAGATGGCATGCAGGGCCGCCCCCCGCGTGAACCCCGCGAAGGCCGCGATCTAATGACCCTCGCCGATGCCAACAAGGACGGTGCAGTTACGCGCGCTGAATTTGACGCCGCGATGGCTGCCCGCGCGCAAGAAAAGCAAGCCAAGATGCAAGAGCGCTCAGCTGAGATGTTTACACGCCTTGATGCCAATAAGGACGGTCGCGTCACCCGTGACGAGTTAGACGCTATGCGCGGCAGAATGGGCGACAAAATGAAAGGCCGCCGCGATGGTCCCCCACCGCCGCCGCCGCTTGGGACATTTGACAGCAATAAGGATGGCAAGATCAGTCGAGATGAATGGGTGTCGCGTCCTGACCCGATGTTTGAACGGGCCGACGCCAATAAGGATGGACGCTTAACCCGTGAAGAAGCTGCGGCGGCTGCCCGCCAAGGCCGCGAAGGTGGCCCACGTCGTGGCCCCGGTCGTCCCTGGTAAATCGGCATAGGGTCGCCCAGCGTGTCAAACCCCCTCGTCTTTGATCCCCTAGCGGGTTTGATCGCCAAAGCAGGCCGCGGTGATCGCGCCGCGGCTGCTGCCTTGGTCAAAGCGGTCTCGCCTAAGCTTTGGCGGATTAGCTGGCGTCTCTTGCGCGATGCAGCGGAAGCAGAGGACGTGACGCAAGAAGCGCTGATCCGCTTGTGGAAAGTGCTACCAACTTGGCAAACCGGCCGGGCGCGCGTGGAGACGTGGTTACATCAAGTGACTACCAATCTCTGCTTTGATCGCTTGCGTAAAGCTGGGCGCTTTGTCGACGAAGACCAAGCGCCAGAGCCGCACGATCCCGGGCCGATGCCCGACACAAGGTTGCATCAATCTGCCTTACGGGACAGCGTTGATGCGGCTTTGGCTAGTTTACCCGACCGCCAACGGGCGGCCATTGTCCTCACCCATTATGAGGAATTGGCCGCCAAAGATGTGGGCGAAGTTTTGGGCATCAGCGTAGATGCCGTGGAATCCCTTTTGGCACGAGGCCGACGCGCCTTGCGTCTCGCCCTTGCGCCTGAGAAGGCCGATTTGTTAAAAGCGTCCGTGGAAGGACATGCAGCATGAGTATCATCGATTATCACCCGCTGAATAAGGCTTTGGCTGACGTGCTCAATCACGCAAGCCCAGTGCCTGAAATGCCCGCGGCCCGAATTGAGGCCGCAGCGATGGCTGCCTTTGGCGCGCAGACGGCTCGGCGCCCTGCGTGGGTGAAAACCTTTGGTGCTTTGGCTGCAAGCTTGGTTCTGGGGGTTGGTGGCTTTGTCTATTACCAGTCATGGCAGAATGAGCAGAAAGCCTTGACGGCAGATGCAGATGCTTTTGCCGAACAATTGTTGAGCTCAGATATCGACTCTGCACTTTAGGGTCGCCAGGTGCCGGCATTGGGCGTGCAGTTTCTAAAATGGACGCACTGAAGCTTTTGTGCGCAATTGACTTCGCATCGAGTCAAACCCGCTTTAGAAGAAGTGCATGAGCTCAAATCTAGATGCAGCCGTTGATCGGCTCCTGTCCCGCGCAAAATCCCTAGGTGCTGAAGCGGCTGATGCAGCCTGTGTTGACCGCAAGAGTCTGTCTGTCTCGGTTCGACTCGGCAATTTGGAGTCTGTAGAAAGTGAAGAGAGCCGCTCTGCGGGCTTGCGGGTCTTAATCGGCAAGAAACAAGCCGGTGCCTCCACCTCCGATTTCAGCATCGCGGCCTTGGATGCTTTGGCGGAGCGAGTTGTCGCCATGGCCAAAGCGGCCGCTGAGGATCCTTGGTGTGGCCTACCAGATGCGGCTGAACTCGCGACAGACATTGTAGACCTTGAACTCTGGGATGAGAACGAAGCTGATATTGCCGATCTAGAGGCGCGCGCCTTAGAAAGCGAAGCCGCGGCTTTAGACCTCGAAGGCATTACAAATTCAGGGGGCTCTGGAGCAGAATGGGGCGCAAGCCAAGTCGTTTATGGTGCTAGCAATGGTTTCCGTGGTGGTTATCGCGGCACGTCGTGGGGCTTGGGCCTGTCTGCCATTGCAGAGCGCGGCGACCATAAGGAACGCGATTGGGATAGTGATTCCAGCCGATTCCTAAAGGACTTAAAGGCTTCTGCCATCATAGGCCGCAATGCTGGTGAGCGTACATTAGCGCGCTTGGGCGCAAGCAAGCTTGAAAGCTGTGTTGCACCGGTCATTTTCGAAAATCGGGTAGCAAGCCGCCTGATTAGCTTTTTCCTTAGTGGGATATCTGGGGCGTCTGTGGCGCGCGGGGTGTCGTTTTTGCGCGATAAGCTAGATCAACAGGTTTTTGCGTCCAACATCCGAATAATAGACAATCCACTTGAGAAGGGCGGTTGGTCCTCTCACCCGTTTGACGGCGAAGGTCTGCCCGTTGCCGCGCGCGATTTGGTGAGCGATGGCGTACTTCAGACTTGGTTGCTCAATACATCTAGCGCCAAGCAATTGGGATTGAAGTCAACGGGCCATGCCAGCATGAACCCCGGAGGCGCTCCCGGTATTGGTTCCAGCAATGTGACTGTGATGCCTGGTCAGTATGATCTTGCAGGCTTGCAAGCCCAAGCGGGCACCGGCCTGTTGGTGATCGAAACCTTGTCGCCCAGTTTCAATCCAAATACCGGCGATTATTCGGTTGGTGTTTCGGGCCTCTGGTTTGAGAATGGCAAAATTGTTCGCCCGGTGAATGAAATTACGGTGGCCGGCAATATGCTCGACATGTACAGCAAGCTCATCCCCGGCAATGATTATGATGGTCGCGCTTCGCTTCAATGCCCCAGCCTGCTTATCCCCGCGATGACGATTGCGGGGGCCTAAGGCATGAATTTAGCGGCTGATCTGGCACTTGCATTGGAGGCCGCCACTGAGGCGGGTGCCGTTGCGATGCGCTATTTCGGCACGCAGATGGATGTGCGCGACAAGTCTCCCAATAATCCCGTCAGTGATGCGGATTTGGCGATTGATGCTTTGCTAAAGGATCGCTTATTGACCAAGCGACCGGACTATGGCTGGCTTTCAGAGGAAACTATCGACGACCAATCACGCCAGTCTGCGCGCTTTTGCTGGGTGGTTGACCCCATTGATGGCACACGCGCCTTTATCAAAGCTAAGCCCCATTTCACGATTTGTATTGGCTTGCTGGCCGATAGTCAGCCCGTTTTAGGAGTGGTGTTTAATCCGGCCACGGGTGAGATGTTTGACGCCTTTCAAGGTGGTGGCGCACGGCTTAACGGGGTGGCGATCCAGCCCAGTAAGGTCGATCAGCTGGAAGGCTGTGCCATGTTGGGCGATCCCGGCATGTTCCGCCACCCGGCTTGGCCAAAGCCATGGCCTGAAATGGACGTGGTATCGCGTAATTCCATAGCGTATCGGATGTGTCTGGTCGCAGCTGGCCAGTATGATGGGGCTATTGCCCTTTCGGCCAAGAGCGACTGGGATTTGGCGGCCGCCCATGTGATCGTGGATGAGGCAGGGGCGCTGGCGACGACGCATGAAGGTGCAGCCTTTGTTTACAATCAGCTAGTACCTCTTCAAAAAAGTTTGGTGGTTGCGGGTAAGCCGCTCCATCCCTTACTCATTGAACGCGTCCACCATGTAAAACTGTCGTGAGGAACGAATGGAACGTAAAGCCGCCCCAAAGAAACAATTGCTCCACATCGTGATCGGTGGGGAGGTTCAAGATTTAGAGGATGTGGAGTTTCGCGATCTAAAGGCGATGGACTTTGTTGGGGCTTATCCCAATTATGCCGAAGCGCGAGACGCGTGGAAGAGCGCATCCCAGCGTACAGTGGATAACGCCCATATGCGCTATTTTGTGATCCACGCCCACCGCCTGATCGATCCCAACGGGCCAACCCCGGATGAAGACGATCACTAAGGACGCCGCCACACAATCGGGGCTAAGCACCGATTTGATTAAGCGGTTTTGGTCGGGCTGGCTGACACCGCATGCAGGTGTATTGTGGGTAGCAACCTTATTAATGGCGGTGGTTGCGGCCGCTTCGGCTTCCTATCCTTGGCTATTTGGTCAAGTCATCGATGCTTTGGCCAAGCTTGGCGCAGGCACCGGCAAAGTGGCAGAAGACACACCGCCCTGGCTAAATCCGGCTACCATGGCTATGATTGGGCCCTTGGCGATTATTGCAGCAACCCTCATTAAAGGCATTGCGCTTTATGGCTCGACCGTCCTGACCAATAGGGTGGCACTGGCAGCCACCACCAAATTGCAGCAGGATTTATTCGCTAAGCTGTTGACCCTCGATTTCGCCCGGCTCAGTGCCGAGCCTTCGGGGTCATTTTCGGCGCGCTTTTTGAACGACATCAATGCGGTTCGCGAAGCAGTATTGCGGGCCGCGAATAGCCTTGTTCGAGATGTTTTGACTTTGGTTGGTGTCGTTGCTGTCATGATCATAGGCGACTGGCAATTGGCTCTGGTGTGCCTTGTCATCCTGCCTTTGGCGATTGGCCCGGTCTCTATGATTGGGGCAAGGCTTCGGAAGACCGCGGCCCGTGCCCAACACCAAGCAGCAGACCTTGCAGGTGTGGTTGAAGAAAGCTTGGGCGGCATTCGGTTGGTAAAAACCTATGGCTTAGAGAAGGCTGAGAGCTATCGGGTAGGGGCGGCCCTTTCGACGCGCATGTCGCTTCTCTTAAAAATGGCTGAGCAAAAGGGCAGGGTAGACCCTATCCTTGAGGTCTTGGGCGGGCTTGCGATTGCGGGCGTTTTTTCTTTTGCAGGCTTTCGCATCACCCAAGGGGCGGCAAGTGTTGGTACGCTGACGGCCTTCATCGCTTCGCTGCTAATGGCCGCCCAGTCGATCCGCAGCTTGGGCGGATTAAACAGCGTGCTACAAGAGGGGCTTTCGGCGTTAGAGCGCTTCTTCGCTGTCCTAGACGAAGCCCCCAGCATTGCCGACCATCCTCGAGCGGTCCCCCTTACCCGTGGCCCCGGCCGGATTGAGTTTCAAAATGTAGGCTTTTGCTGGCCGAATGGCACCTTGGGGCTCGACAATATCAGCTTTACGGCAGAGCCTGGACAAACTTTGGCCTTGGTTGGGCCATCGGGCTCAGGCAAGTCCACCATTCTCAATCTGATTCCGCGCTTGTTTGACCCCAGCGCGGGTCAAGTGCTGATTGATGGGCAAGATATTAGTCAGACGACCCTGGCCAGTTTGCGCCAGCACATCGCCTTGGTCAGCCAAGATGCCACGCTGTTTGACGCCTCTATAACCGACAATGTCGCCATGGGATTGCCCGGCGCGGATGAGGCGGCCATTCGCGCGGCCTTATCTGCGGCGGCGTGTGATTTTGTGGATCGACTGTCAGACGGGCTCTCAGCTCAAGTTGGCCCTCGCGGGTCGCGCCTGTCTGGCGGAGAGCGGCAGCGTCTGTCATTGGCACGAGCGATCTTGCGCGATAGCCCGATCCTCTTGCTTGACGAGCCTACCAGTGCCCTCGACTCTGACTCAGAAGCCCGCGTTCAAGAAGCTCTCGACCGCTTTGCCGCAAATCGCACCACAATAGTGGTGGCGCATCGCCTGTCGACGGTGCGACGGGCCAATCTCATTTTGGTTTTGAACCAAGGCCGCATTGTAGAGGCGGGTACCCACGACCAGTTGATTGCCAAAGGTGGCCTTTACGCAGAGCTTGCTGCGCTTCAGTTTCAAACTGGGGCACAGCCAGAAGCTTAGAAGTGCTTAGTCGCGGCTGACGACAAGGCGCAGACCCTGACGCACCGGCATTTCCGGTGTTGGCGGCAATAATGCGGTTAGAGAAAAGCGCAGTACGGGTTTGGAAATCGACGGCGATTGGTTGATGGGCTGAAAGAGGCCCAAAACGCGGTCTGCACCTGACTTATCGGTCAAAGGCAGAAATACCCAT
>CALRLV020000080.1:0-9954 GCA_943368895.1 Ferrovibrio terrae | reverse complement strand
GGGCCTATGTCAGCGACCGATTGAACCCAGACCAGCGACAATTCGGCTTCCTGTCGCAGAGCGCCTTTACCGGCCTTGCCCAGATGCTGGCCTTCCTGTCGCCCTCGATCATGATCAATCTGTTGGGCTTTGACGTGAATGCGGTCGATGCCCACAATATCCCCGAGACAACCAAAGTTGCCTTCACGATTGGCGCGGTCTTGTCGATCAGCACGATCCTGTGGTCTGTCTTTCGAGTCCGAGAGCTACCGCTAACCGAGTCGGAACTGGCCTATATCAAGAGCAAGCCATTGACGGTAAAAGGCACGCTGCTTGAGATTTGGGATGCAATTCTCACCATGCCAAAGGCCATGCGCAAGCTTGCCTTGATGAGCTTGTTCCAATGGTATGGCATGGCCGCTTATTGGGGCTATATCATTTATTCGATCAGCCGGTCGGTTTATGGAACGTCCGAAGCTGTGTCTGAAGGCTTCCGCATGGCGGTGGTGACCAATGGCGAGATTGGCGGATTTTATAATGGGATCGCCTTTATCGCAGCCTTTGCCATGGTGCCCTTCACCAAGCGTTTTGGCCCGGAAATCATGCATGCCTGCTGTCTGACTTTGGGCGGGATTGGCATGCTGTTCATGCCCCACATCAGTGACAAGGCGCATTTGTTTATCCCCGCCATTGGCATTGGCTTGGCGTGGGCCAGCATCATGGGCAATCCGTTTGTCATCCTGTCAGGCGCGGTGCCGCCTGAGCGGACCGGCGTTTATATGGGGATTTTCAACATGATGATTGTCATTCCCATGCTTCTGATCGCCGCGACATTGCCCTTCTATTACAAACCCCTGATGGGCGGCGATGCGCGCCATGTGATCACCATGGCTGGCATCATGCTGATGATTGCGGCAGTCTGCGTCTTGTGGGTGCGGGAGAAGCGTCCCGCTTAGGCAGGATGATGGCAATCGAGTGGCTACAGATTGGACTGGCTAAGCGCGACCTTCAGGATATGGAGGGCGCGCTTGCGGCGTTGGAACGTGCGGCCGCCGACAATCCCACAAACCCCATGGCCGCCTTTGCCTATGCCCAAGTGCGGTTTGAGACAGGCCGCGATGCGCTAGAGGCGTTAGAACGCGCCTTAAACCTCGACCCAGCCAATCCGCAGCTGATCCGCACCTATGCCGCAGCCTTGGCAGCCGAAGGCGCGGTAGAGCGCGGCCAATCTATTTTGCTCAATACCTTGGCCCAACATCCCCAATGGCTCGACGGGCACAAAAGCTTGGCGACCCTGCGCGTAGCTACAGGACAGCGCGCGACCTTTGATGAAAGCTTTCAACGCGCGATAGCCGCGCTGCCGGATAATTTAAGCCTGCGATTGGCCCATATTCATTTGCTCTCGACAGCCCATGCCTGGGAAGAAGCCCGTGCCTGTGTCGCCCGCGCACATCAAGACTTGGGCCCAAGCCGAGGGTTGGAAGTCGCGCGAGTCTCCATTGAAAGCGAAAGTGGCGGGCCTCAAAGCCGCGACCCGCATTTGTTTGATGCTTTGGCGGATTGGGCCGACCCGGGCCTGGATGTGTGCCGGGTCCGTCATGCCCTGCGCTTGGGAAATCCAGAGGCAGCTCTCGCCCGCGCAAAGCCCTATCTCGCGACACCCCACGCTCGCTTGTTTTGGCCCTATGTGGGTTTGTGTTGGCGCCTCCTTAACGATCCGCTGGCAGAGTGGCTCGAAGGGACGGCGGCGGACTATGTGCGCGCTATCGATTTGGAACTGAATGCGGCTGAGCTTGCCGAACTGGCAAATAGCTTGCGCGCGCTCCACACCGCCCAAGCACCCTATATTGAGCAATCGGTCAAAGGCGGCACGCAAACCGATCGGCAGCTTTTTTTCCGACCCATCCCGATAATCCAACTTGTGCGCGGCAAGATCGTGAAGGCAGTTGCGACCTATCTGGCCGATCTGCCCGCACCGCAGAAGGGGCATCCATTGTTAGCCCCGCCCCGCGATCGGCCAGTCCTGTTTGAGGGCAGTTGGTCTGTCTTGTTGAAGGCGGGCGGGTTCCATAGCGTCCATACCCATCCCCGTGGCTGGATCAGCTCTGCCTTGCATATTGAACTGCCCAGCGCGACGGATGCGGGTCCTGTGCCTGCTGGCTATTTGCAATTTGGGGAAGGCCCGCCCGAGCTTGATCTCGCGCTAAAGGTCAACCATCAAGTGGCCCCTCAAGCGGGCAAACTCGTGCTATTCCCGTCAACCCATTGGCATCGGACGGTGCCGATTGAAGCTGGTGAACGCTTAAGCTTAGCGTTTGATATTCGCGAACCAGTCTAGTCGATAAGGCTGGTGGTCGCGCCATCCAGTCGCAAATGGCTGGAAGGCGCAATCGAGCCGGCGAATTGGGCTTGTTTGAGGGCTGGATCTTGGTGGATATCGCCACCCTTCAGGCCCCAAAAATCGAGGAAACTGACCACTTCCAATGAGGGCAGTACTTGCCAAGCATAGGCTTGACGCGGCTCTTCTGGCGGATTGGCAAGTACCAGGCCTGATCCATTCAAGGGCTCAAACGGTCCAAACAGCGAGGGGCCAACCATACCGAAAAGTCCCGTGGGGCCCTGTGCAAAGCGGGTATCAAAAATGTGGGATTGGGTCGACCAAAACACGTAATAGAGGCCATCGCGAACAAACATGTGCGGCCGCTCCATCTCGCTGGCGAGGCCAAAGGCATCCAGAATGGGGGGCAAGAGCTCAAACCCCTGGTGCCCGTCAGCATCCGTCGCCTTCGCCAAGCCAATCACGCCATCATAGGGACTGGCTGGCAAATGCGAAGCGCGCGAGGCGGTAAACATCACATAGCCTACGCCATCGAGAGGGTCGCGGAACCAATAAGGATCGCGGAAGCCCTTGATTTGACCGGGTACACCTTGGGTGATCGACAGGTCAGCATAATATTGGCTGGGATTGTCGACCGTCGGAGTGAGGTTGCGCCAGTGCGTGACGCGGGGCAGGTCATCCGTCACGTCCAGCGTGCCGACAGCATGGAACAAGCGTTGTTCAAAGTCTGGCTTGTCCTCACCACGCCGGCCAGCAGCGGTAAACCAAAGCGTCACCTCGCCGGTTTCTGGGTTGAGACGGGTAGAGCCCGACCATTCGCGGCTGCCGGGGGAAAAGCCATCCGGCAACAGATTGCCGCAATCGCGCCAGCCCGCTTCAGACTTCAAGAGCAAGCGCATCCGCGCCATATTGTGGCGCACATCTGGGTCCGGCAAACGAGGCGCTGACAACATCACCCATAGGCTGCCACCGTCCAGCTCTACCAGATCGCCATTATCCAATTGGACGGGCCAAATGTCCCACAAGGTCAAAGCGGGGTTGAGATGGTGGACATCGTCCTGTCCAAAAACGCGCGGACAGGGCAGATTGGCAAAGTCAATCTGTGCCAAATGCGCGGCACGCCAAAAGCTCGGACGCCACGCTTGGTTGCGATCGGACAGGAGGTTCGGAGAAGGAGAGGAAGGCAAGCTGAATTCGTCCTGATCGGTCGTCATCGAAATGAAAGGTCATGGGGGTGGCGGAAGGTCACTTAGGCAATGGCCCCTTCTGCCGCACAATGGGTGTTTACGAAGGCTTGATGGGTGGACGCCTGCTCAGCACTCCCCACCATTGCCGCTTTGAGTTTGCCGAGATAATCGCGCCCGTCGATACCCCGAAAATCAAATAGGGGGTCGACATCTTCAGGTATATTGCCTTGGCCAATATGGACCGCGAGCCAGCTTGGCTGGCCAAACAAATCCATATCGCGCGCGATATGGCGTCCATACCGACGGAAGTGATCAATCTTGAGCTTCAGCGTGTCTG
Organism: Ferrovibrio terrae; assembly: GCA_943368895.1. Taxonomy (GTDB): domain Bacteria; phylum Pseudomonadota; class Alphaproteobacteria; order Caulobacterales; family Aquidulcibacteraceae; genus Aquidulcibacter. The sequence continues at coordinate 6,113 of CALRLV020000080.1, read as the reverse complement.
GGATGTCCATGCTGGCGCAATAGCGCCACAACGGGCTGTCCTCCCGCGTGGTGAGCTTATAGTGCAAGACCAAAAAGTCGCGGATACGCTCAAACTCGGTCGACGCGATATGGTTATATTCGTCCATGATCAGCGGATCAAAGTCGCGTTGTGGGAAAAGGGCGAGCAGTTTAGAGATGCCAGCTTGGATCAAATGGATCGAGGTCGATTCAAGCGGTTCCAAGAAGCCACTGGACAGGCCGATAGCCACGACATTCTTTTCCCAAAACTTGTCGCGCCGACCCGTGGTGAAGCGCAATTTATTGGGCCCAGCCAAGGCCTCCCCATCCAAATTTGCGCGCAGCGAGGCTTCAGCATCTTCGTCGGAGATGAATTTGCTACAATAGACATAGCCATTGCCCGTGCGGTGTTGCAGCGGAATGCGCCACTGCCAGCCAGCCTCGCAGGCGGTGGAGCGTGTATAAGGCAACATGTCGCCGACTTTGGCGCATGGCATGGCCACGGCGCGGTCGCACGGCAGCCAATGCGTCCAATCCTGATAGCCGACTTTGAGCGCTTCGCCGATCAACAGACCCCGGAAGCCCGAGCAATCGATGAAGAGATCGCCCGTTAGCTCAAGCCCACTCTCCAGCGTCACGCCTTCGACAAAGCCAGTCTCGCCGTGTTGGCGGACACTGACGACCTTACCTTCATGGCGCTTGACGCCCCGGGCTTCGGCATAGTCCCGCAGCAAACGCGCATAGAGGCCTGCGTCAAAATGATAGGCATAGTCGAAAGTCGACATGACTTGACGTGGATCTGGGCTGGGGCGCGTAAAGCGGCCGCGCTGGGCCAGAGACCAAGCCATGGAGAAATCGTCAAACGAAGTTGTGTCTCCGGCCTCACGCGCTTTCAGCCAGAAATGGTGCAGGCCCACAATATCAAAAGCGCGGCCATGCGGTCCAAAAGGGTGGAAATAGCGATTGCCCTGACTACCCCAATTCACAAACTCAATACCCAGTTTGAAAGAACCCTTGGTCTTGGCAACAAATTCGCGCTCATCAATGCCCAGCATCTCATTGAAGGTGCGGATCGGCGGAATGGTGGCTTCGCCGACACCAACTGTCCCGATCAATTCGGACTCGACGAGCTTGATCTCGCAATCTTGCTTGAGTGTATTGGCCAAAGCGGCCGCCGTCATCCAGCCAGCAGACCCACCGCCGACAATGACGATGGAGCGGATGCGTCGATCAGATGATGGGGTCATAACGCCTCCTTGATCCAGAGTTTCAGCTCGGTCGAACAAATGGGGCCGAAAGCAGATGCGATCAGCCCCATCTATCAAACTCCCTGCCCTGAAGGGAGCCTCATCTCGTTCTTAGCATTGGCTTGAAACCAAGTCTGGTTTCAAGCCTCCGCTTCGGCAGCTTTCACCTTTAGAGCAACGCCCGTTCTATCTAAATCAGATAGAACGGATAAGCTGTTGCGCCAGTTTAAGTTTGGCGCGCAACTTTGATCCAAATGGATCAAAACGCGCTTTAGAAGGTGTAGCGGATCGCTGCCGTCAAGGTGCGACCCAATGCTGGGTTGCCACTGATGACTACCGGGTTCACGGCAGCGTTTGCTACGCCACCATTGCCGCGCAAGTCGAACTTGTCGAACAAGTTGTAAGCCGAGAGGCTGAGTTCGATATTGTCCTTCAGCGCATACTTGGCTGTCGCGTTCAAAATGGCACCACCTGGATATTCGCGGCCTGCGTCATCGATCGACGAGGTCTGGCCCGTGGTGCTGACGCCCAAGGTGACCTTGTCGTTGAAGTCGTAATTGGCTGCGACGGTGAAGCTCAAGTCAGGAATGCCGGGTGCGCGGGTGAAGGGACCCGAGACTCCGCTGCCATTTGGACGCGAGATCTTTGCGTTCGAATAGGTGGCGTTGCCGATGACCGAGAGTGGGCCATTGCGATAGGTGGCATAGGCTTCCGCACCGCTCGACTCATATTTCGCGTCGATCACGCAGCCACCCGAACCGCCGGGGCAACGGGTTGCCGACAATTCAAACGTGCTCTGCTTGAAGTCGCCTTGCAGCAAGGTGAATTCCAGCGTGTAGCGGCCGCCGGCCAATTCGCCACGGTTCTTCACGCCCAATTCGTCTTGATTGACGAAGTCGACCGAAGCCGTACGACCAGCTTGGGTGAGCGAGCCATTGGCGTTGATCTTGCCGCTGACGGTCTGACGGTCACCGTTGAAGCGGCCACCCTTCGAGCGACGGAGGAAGACGCTGGTGTCTTCATTGACTTTGTACAAAGCCCCGAATGACCAAGAAGTATAGTCGCGGGTGTAGTTCAGATTTTCACGGGCACCATTAGCGCGGATCGTTGCGATCTGAACGCCACCGGAATTGACCAGGAATTCAGAGCCACCAGCAACGGTATTGCCGCTTGCTTCCACCGATTCAAAGCGGACCGAACCGTCGAGAGCGAACTTCTCTGCGTCCAATTCCAACGCGATATAGGGCGCGGTGTTGGTGTAGGAGAGGTCGTAATCGCGGGCGCAGCAATCGCCCCAATTGTTGTTATAGCCCGAGATACCTTCTTGGGTCAGCTTGTTGCCAGCGGCATCAAAAAGATCCAATTGCGACGGGTTGTTACCACTCAACTCACGAAGCGATTTGTTGACATGCCAGTCCATGGCAATGTTCTGCTTCATGTAGAAATAGCCAACCCGTGCCGTCACAGCGCCGAAGCCTGTGTCGTATTTGCCGGTCAGTTTGAAGTCGTTGGCGGTGCTGCCAATGTCGCGGATATTGGTGCGAACATTGACGTTATTGTCGACATAGGTGTCAGTGAAAGCTTGGCCAGCCTTAGGACCAGCGGCATAGCGGATGCTGGCCACAGTCGCATTTGGCAGACCTGGACGGCTGATGACCGAGCCAATTACGCTGGCGCGGGTTGCGACGTTCAAGAAGGGCGCAGCAAAGCCACCGCTCATATCGGTCCAACGGAAGTTGTTATCAACGCTCCAATTGTCATTGATATTGTAGCGCAGCTGACCGCCCAAGGAGGTTGCCTTGGTGGTGATGCCGTCCATTTTGACGCGCTCAAGCACGCCATCACGGTTAAAGATCAAGAAGTCTTTGTTATAGACCGAATAGTTCGAGCCTTCACGACCATCAAAGCCGGGGAATGGCTCGATGTTGGAGACTTCCAAGCCATTGATCGAAGCCAGAGCTGGCGAGCCGGTATAGTTTGGCTCTTGCGTGTCGGCGATCTTCACCAGAACCCGAACAAAGCCTTTGTTGTCGGCAAAATCATGGGTCAGATTGCCCTTGATTTGGTAAGAGTTGCTGACGTCGTAGCCTGCATCTAATGGGCCGCTACCCTTCTTGTAGTAACCGCCAACATGGAAGCGGGTCTGGTCGCTGATGGGGCCACCATAGCGGAAGTCAAAGCGGTTTTCGCTGAAGCCGAGACCCGTGCTGAGCTGCGCATAGCCACCTTGCTGTTGGCCAGTGTTGGAAATGTAGTTGATGACCGCGCCAGGGGCCTGCGAGGCATAGGTGGAAGCCGAGCCACCGCGTACGCCTTCAACATTGGCTACAGTTGCGTCAAAGCGGGTCCAGTAGTCGTTGTTGCCAAACTGGATGTCGCCGAACAATACGGTTGGGAGACCGTCTTCTTGGATTTGCACGAAGGGCGAACCACCCGTTGCGACTGGAAGGCCGCGTACTGCGATGTTGGAGTTGCCGCCGGGGCCAGCCGTACCGGCCACCTGGATACCGGGGATCATCCGCAACAATTCTGATTCAGAACTTGGCTTGAAGTCCGCGATCGCTTGCGCATTGACGGTTGTCACCGAAACAGAGCTGTTGATTTGGGTGCGATTACCACCCGACGCGGTCACGATGACAACTTCCAAGCCATCGGGTTCTTGGGGTGTAGCTGCGGCCTGCTGGGCCATCGCAGGCGCACCTGCCGCGAGCGCAGTAACCAGCGCAATCGCAGAAACGCAATTAGAGAATTGGGCAACCTTCATGTCTTAACTCCCAGTGTCTGTTTATAGCTAAGGCTCTGATGGCCTGCCTGACCTTTTTGATATCATCTATGCAATGGATTGCAAGAACGATAATGCAATCCATTGCATAAAAAAGTTCACAAACTTTCTTACCCTCTGACAGATCAAGGTTTTTTGTGTCGGTCTTGCGTCAATTTCGCCTTACAATGAGGCGAGCAGGGCGATTCCTATGCTAGGGTTGTGCCCGTTCAGCAAGCCAAAGCGCACCCAAAAGACCTGAGTCTAAGCCCAAACCAGCGCCCACAACCTCAAATCCACCTTCGCCGGGTGCGGCTGTTCCATAGGGGCCAATGAGGTCTTTTGCCTTGGCGGCAACCCGCTCTACCAGCCCACCACGGGCCATCACACCGCCGCCAAAAATGACGCGCTTCACGGCCGTGGTCAGCACCAGATTGGCTGCCAGATGGGCCAGATAATGCGCTTCGATGTCCCAAGCGGGATGATCATCGGGAAGCTCAGAGGCATCCATTCCCCAACGCGCCAGCAAGGCGGGCGCCGAGGCGAGACCCTCTATACAATCGCCATGGAACGGGCAAACACCCGCGAAATCTAGATCGTCTGGATGCCGCGGTGCCCGCATATGGCCAGCTTCAGGATGCATCGTACCCCAAACCGCCTTGCCGCCCAGAATGATCCCGGCACCAATGCCTGTGCCCACGGTCACATAGGCCACATCATCCAAACCTTGGCCCGCGCCCCAAGCCCGTTCAGCAAAAGCGGCTGCGGTAACGTCGGTCTCCAGCGCGATTGGACAGCCGGTGCCAGCCGTCATTTGACCGGCAACATCGGTCCCCGACCAATGCGGCTTGGTGGTAGCAAGGATGTGGCCCCAGCGCGGACTGGCAGGATTGACCGCCAAAGGTCCAAAGCAGGCAATGCCGATACGGCTCACGGCTAAGCCGTTGCGCTTTTGGTCATTAAAGAAAGCGATCGCCCGCGCCAAAGTCTCAGCTGGCGTGGTGGTTGGAAAAGAAGTCCGTGCGAGGATGGTGTCTTTGTCTTCAAAGACCGCGCAGCGCCACGATGTTCCGCCCGCATCAATGCCACCAAACTTGCTCACGCTTCAGCCCTTCTTTGTTCGCCACCCATCCGGGCTCCCCCTCTAGCGAGAATTGTACTTCTGGCAAGGGTAGTCCGGGATACCGATTGCATGAGATTAGTCATGGGCGGCACCGCTGTCGGCTTGCATGGCAACGCACTGACGCAGCATCGGCCGGGCAAAGATCAGGGCGATAACAGCGATGGCATAAAGGCCCGCCATCATCGCAAAGCCAGCGGCAAGGCCTGTATAGACCGCCATAGCTGGCAGCGCGAAGCTGGTGATCCCAGCCCCGATGAAGCCGAGCATGGTCATCAGGCCAGCCGCTGTCGCTCGCGCCTCTGGTGGCATCACATCATGCATGGCCGCATAAATACAACCGTCAAACAAACCTTTGCCGAAACTGGTTGCAAACAACAAAAGCCCCACAGCCGTCGCGCTCGACACCCAAGGAAACGGCACGAGGAATAGGGCGGCAAAGCTCAAGCCAATCGCCAAAACGGTAAATCGTCCAATCGGGCTCTGGGCTGCAAATTTGTCGGCCATAAAGCCGCCAACCAAGACCGAGAAGAAGCCTGCCGTCGTGATCATGACGGGGCCAACCAAAGCGCTATCGGCAAGGTTTAGGCCCAATTCGTCGTGCGCATAGGTGTTGCACCAGTTCAAAACGCCGGAGGAGGCAGAGGTCGAGAGAAAGAACACAAAGCAAAGCAACAGGGCCGCTGGGTTCTTCAAAATGATTCCAATGGGTTCGGCCCGCTTCTCGTCTTTAATGACCGCTTCACCCGGCGCATCATCGCGAAGCATTTTGTACAAAATAGCCATCACCACAAAGCCAAGTGCAGCAAAGACAATGAAGGGTGCGGGCCAGCCATGGTGGTCGGCCAGTTTGCCCGCCACCCAGCCGCCGATACCACCACCAGCGAAAACCGCGGTCTGATGGATCGATAACGCCCTGCTGCGCATGCTGGGCTTGTGCCACGAACTAATGAGGGCTGTCGCGGTTGGATAATAGGTCGACTCCC